>DATAGL010000223.1:0-7959 GCA_036263755.1 Chitinophagaceae bacterium
CCCTCCGTGAGGGTAAAGCCAAAAAAGTAATGTACAAACAGACCTACCGACAGCGCTGTCAGGAACACACCGATGGTGGACAGCGAAATGCCCCGCCAGAGCACGGGCCGGATGCTCCGCCAGTCGGTATCCAGTCCGCCGGAAAACAGGATAAAGTTCAGGGCCGTGATGCCGATGAACTGGGCCAGGGCCGCGTTGTCGAAATAAATGCCCCCGATGCCTTCCGAGCCGGCCAGGATGCCCACCACCAGGAAAAAGATCAGCGTGGGCACCCCCAGCCGGTTGGTGGTTTTACCCGCGATCACCGAGATCAGCAGGAGGATGGAACCGATGAGCAGGATGTTGCCGACTTCGAGGTTCATGAAGGGATATACGATTTACGGTGTACGATGTATGATGTATGGTGGCGTTACTCCTTGGTGGTTGTATTATTTTTTCATTGAACGAAAGTTTTAAACAAAGCCAGCAGAGAAACCGAGTAGAGAGAGAGAGGATGACTATATGAAACGGTTTCAACCCGATTGGTATAATTCCCATAACGCTGTTTCCCTGTTCCCTCTGCCCGACTTCTTGTCAGCCATTCAACCGATCAACCGATTGACTGATCAACTGGTCAACAAATCAACTGATTCCTGATTCCCAATCCCCAATTCCCAACTCCTGACCGCAGCCATCACCATCCAATCCCATAATCCTCCCCGTGATTGCTGGAGCCGCCCCAGAAGGAGCCGTGCTTCCAGTCGAAGAAGATGGCATTGATGGGACCGGAGGTGCGGCTGCCGAACGAGAGGGTGTACCCCATTTTTTTAAGCTCGTTGCGTACGGAGTCCGGCGTAGTGCTCTGCAGCAGGAGGTCGCCGGGCTTGGGCGCGCGTTCTTCGGTCTTGCTGCCGCCGAGCGAGAGCCAGAGCTGGTTGGTATTGATGTTCGCTGCCTCGGAGGCCTGCTGTACGTTCATGCCGAATTCCACTACGTTGAGGAAGAACTGCAGGAGGTTCTGTTCCTGCGTATCGCCGCCCTGCACCGCGAAGGAAAGGAACGGCCGGCCTTCCTTAAGGGCCAGCGAAGGCGTGAGGGTAACGCGGGGCCGCTTGCCCGGTGCCACTACGTTGAACGGGTTGAGGGCCGAGTCGAGCACGAAGCTTTGCATGCGCTGGCTCATGCCCACACCGGTGTTACCGGCAATGCAGGCCGGAAGCCATCCGCCGCTCGGGGTGATGGACACCACCCAGCCTTCCTTGTCGGCGGCTTCCACGCTCGTGGTGCCCAGCCAGAGGCGCTCCCCATAATCGGCAACGGAAGAAGTGTTCTGCACATCGTGCGCCGGCACAAACTGGCGCCGGGCCGTGTCGGGCTCGTAGCCGCGCTGCTTCAGCAGGGGAAGGAAGGGATTGATCCCGCCCTGGTAAGGGTAGGGATCGCCGGGGCCGATCTTCGGGTCGTTCTTTTCAAACCCGATGAGGCTGGCGCGCTGCCGGGCGTATTCCTTGCTCAGCAGGCCTTTCATCGGTTCGGCCGGCGGGAACAGCGGATCGCCGTAGTAAAAATCGCGGTCGGCAAAGGCAAGGCTCATGGCCTGGTAGACCGTATGGATGTAACGGGGGCTGTTGTAACCCATCTTTTTTAAGTCAAAGTTCTCCAGGATGTTCAGGGCCTGCAGCAGCATGGGGCCCTGGGTCCATTGCTGCAGCTTGTACACGTCGATGCCTTTGTAGTTCGTTTTCACCGGCTCTTCTTCCAGCGGCTTCCACCGGGCCAGATCTTCCAGCGTGATGAGTCCGCCCTGCTCCCGGCAGCCACGTACGAATTCGCGGGCGATATCGCCCTTGTAGAAACGGTCGTACGCAGCCATGATGGCTTCCTTGCGGCCGGCTCCTTTTTTCCGGGCGGCACGCTCGGCTTCCACCATTTTGGTCAGCGTTTGCAGGAGGTCCTGCTGCACGAAAATTTCCCCGGCTTCCGGTGCCTCGCGCTTTTCGCCGGGATGGGTCAGGAATACCTTGCGGCTGTAGGGCCATTGCCGGATCTGCTCTTTGCCCCGCTCGATCTGGTTGGCCGTTTGGGCTTCCATGGGGTAGCCGGCGGCCAGCTGCAGGGCCGGGGCCAGCACCTGCTCGAGGGAGAGGGTGCCGTAGTGGGCCAGCATGTAACATAGTCCGCCGGGCGTGCCGGGTGTGGTCGCCGCCAGCGGGCCGTATTCCGGGGGGAAGCTGTAGCCCTTGCCGCGGTAGAACTCCGGTGTGGCCCCGGTGGGGGCCACGCCCATGGCGTTAATGGCAATGACCTTCTTTGTTTTCGGATTGTAGATCAGGGCCTGCGTTTCGCCGCCCCAGCTCAGCACATCCCACATGGTGCAGGTGGCGGCCAGCATGGCGCAGGCCGCATCCACGGCATTGCCGCCTTTCTGAAACGTCATGGATCCGGCCGTAGCGGCCAGGGGCTTGCCGGTAATGGCCATCCAGTGCCGTCCGTGCAGCACAGGCTTCTGGGTTTGCTGGGCTCCGGCAATGGCGGCAGCCGCCAGGAACAGGAGCAGGAATGCCTTTCTTTTCATGCAGTGTGTGTTGAAGGCTGAAGTTCGGTATTCCCGGTGATTTATGATGGACGATATGTTGCAGTAATAAACAGTTCTTGCTCTTTATCCGGCATGCACAGGTATGATTGTTGCGAAGATGCGGGTCCAAATAAATCGTTTATGGAAGCACTGTCCGGAAAGATCGCATTGGTGACGGGAGCGGGAAAAGGCATCGGGAAAGCTATTGCCCTTGCGCTGGCCGCCGAAGGGGCGCACCTCGGCCTGGTGGCCCGTACCGAAAAAGACATTGAAGAGGTGGCGCAGGAGGCAAAGGCATTGGGGGTGCGGGCCGTAGCCGTTACGGCGGATGTGGCCGACCGGGCCTCGGTGGAAAAGGCCGTACGCCAGGCCGTGGCAGAACTCGGGCCCGTGGACATCCTCATCAACAACGCCGGCACCGCCACCTTCGGCAAGTTCCTGGAGCTGGACCCCGAGGTTTGGGAACAGCAGGTGCGCGTGAACCTGTTTGGCGTGTACTATGCCACGCGGGCAGTACTGCCGGCCATGATCGAGCGGAAGAGCGGTGATATTGTCAATATATCTTCCACCGCCGGTAAAACCGGCAGCGCCGTGACCTCGGCGTACAGCGCTTCGAAGTTCGCCGTATTCGGGCTCAGCGAAAGCCTGATGCAGGAAGTGCGCAAGCACAACATTCGGGTGACGGCCCTGGCGCCCAGTACCATTGTTACCGAGCTGGCCCAGAGCGCCAACCTCATCACCGGCGATCCCGAGCGGGTGATGCACCCCGAAGATTTTGCCGAACTGGTCGTGGCCCAGCTGAAGCTGCCCCGCCGCGTGTTTGTCAAGGAAGCGAGCATCTTTTCCACGAATCCCTGATCACAGAGGGCACAGATGGGAGGACGGATCTTATCCGGGGAAACCGGGTAGCACAGATCGCGCAGATAAGTGACCGGTTACGGAGACGTAAGCTGTCACGGGTGCACCCTTATGGTTTTATGCTGCAAAGCTTGCGCTGCCGGTGGCTCAGGGCACGATCGTGGTGAACAGGTAAACGGCAAAGATAACAAGGAGTACGGCCCCCTGCAGGATGGTCGTGCGGCCCGTGCCGAAGGATAGCATGATGGTGAACAGGGACAGGATCAGCAGGACCATGGACTTGGTATCGATGCCCAGGGAAACGGGAAAGCCGCTCACCACCGACACCACGGCTACGGCAGGTATGGTCAGGCCGATGGAGGCCAGGGCGGAGCCCAGGGCCAGGTTCAGGCTTGTTTGCAGGCGGTTTTTCCGGGCCGCACGGAAAGCGGCCAGTCCCTCCGGCAGCAGGATCACCAGGGCCACGATGATACCTACCAGTGACTTCGGTGCTCCTATCCGCACCACGCCCTGCTCGATGGAAGGTGCCAGGGTTTTGGCGAGCAGCACTACGGAACCAAGGCAGGCGATGAGGAGGCCCAGGCTCAGTAAGGTGGCGTTCCGGGTTGGCGGGGCGGCATGCTCATCGGTATCGGCACTCGGCGGCAGGAAATAATCCCGGTGCCGGACGGTTTGTATCAGTACGAACGTGGCGTACAGCACCAGCGAGATGACCGCCACGAATATGAGCTGGCTGTTGGTGTACACCGGTCCCGCTAGGCTCGTGGTATAGTTGGGTAAAACCAGCGTAAGCACCGTAATAGCGGTGAGGGTGACCAGTGCGGCGCTCACCCCGTGCCGGCCGATGATCTGCTCGTGGTGGTGGGCACCCCCGATCAGCAGGCAAAGGCCGATGATGCCGGTAAGGATGATCATCACGGCGGCAAAAACCGTATCCCGGGCCAGCGTGGCCGTATCGGGCCCGCCGGACAGCATCAGCGAAACAATAAGGGATACTTCGATAACGGTTACGGCAATAGCCAGCACGAGGGTGCCGTATGGTTCGCCCACGCGGTGCGCCACCACTTCGGCATGATGGACGGCGGCCATTACCGTTCCGATCAGCGCCACCGACAGCAATACGGTAAAGGAAACCGGAAGGGATGCAGGGTGCAGAAAATAAAGCAGCCAGGCAACGAGGGGGGCAGCTATTGTCCAGACCGGAAGAGGCAGGTTCCATCGCATG
The DNA here is from genome assembly GCA_036263755.1 of Chitinophagaceae bacterium. Classification (GTDB taxonomy): domain Bacteria; phylum Bacteroidota; class Bacteroidia; order Chitinophagales; family Chitinophagaceae; genus Flavisolibacter. The sequence continues at coordinate 4,638 of DATAGL010000223.1, forward strand.
GCCAAAGGTAATGGCTCCTGCAGGAAGTCGGGATAAAGGGCAGGTGATTGTTGCCCGGATAGCGGGTTTTCAGGATCGGTGATTCAGGTTGATGTACTGCTCAAACCGGAGTGGTCAAGAGGAAGGTCAGGCCGGTCAGCAGCCGGCTTTACCGAATAAAATGGTGTGTGGCCAGGTGCTTACAGACAGCGCGACAACATATAATCCGCCAGTTTCGAGAGGTGCTTCAGGTTATCCGGTTTGGTCAGCAGTTCGATGCCCTGCCGCTGGAACCAGGCCTTATCGTTGGGGCTTTCACTCGAAGTAAAAACAACCAGGGGTATGGCCTGCAGCAGCGCGTCGGTGCGGATCTGCTGAAAGGTCTCCATACCATTGAGGTACGGCATGTTGATATCGAGGATGATCAGGGAGGGCAGGGGCGCCTGGCCGTTGCGGGCCAGCTTTAGGTACTTGATGGCTTCGAGGCCGTTGTTCGCTGTGACGATTTCCACGTCAGGATGCGCTACCCGCAGGGCATCCGAAAGAAACTCACGGTCATCGGCATCGTCTTCTACGTACACTATGGTCTTTACTTCAGGTTGCATGGGGTGATTTGTTTTCCATGGAGGGAAGAGCGGCATTCGGGCTGATGGCAGGAAATACTTCCAGCGGCAGCCATACCGTTACCGTAGTTCCTTCACCGGGCCGGCTGCGCAGGCTGATACGGCCCCGGTGGTTCTCCATGATTTTTTTACACAGGGATAGACCAACGCCCCGGCCGCTTTCCGCGTGTAACCGCCGGAACAGCTCAAAAGCCTGGTCGCTGTAAGTATCATCAAAGCCCATGCCCTTATCGGATACTTCCATCTTGAGGAAGCCGGCATAGCGGTACTGATCCTGCAGGTTGTTGAAAGTATTGCGCAGCAGCTCATCGCTGCGCACGGTTACGTGTACGGCCTCGCCGGGTTTGCGGAACCGGATGGCATTGTCGAGCAGGTGCTGCAGCAGCAGCCGCATCTGGTCGGGATCGGCCGTAACGGTGGGCAGGGGCGGAGCTTCCACAATCAGGGTGATCCCTGGATAGGTTTGCCGGAGGGCGGCAGCGACTTCCTGCAGCAGGGGTCCTAAAGGCACGGGGGCCGGTTGGTGCGCGGCGTCGGTCAGCCACACGAACTGCTGCAGTCCCGAAACGAGGGAGCGCAGCTGCCCGGCGACCCGCAGCACCTTGCCGGCGGTATCGCCCGCACTTCCGCCGTCCGCTTCTTCCTGCAGCAGGTTGCAGAACAGGCCCAGCTTGCGCAGGGGCTCCTGGAGGTCGTGGGTGATGATCCGGCTGAACTGGCGGAGTTCGTGGTGCTGGCGGCTGACGAGCTGGATCTGCCGGTCGAGTTCTTCGAGGTGCTGTTGCAGCGAGGCCTTGGCCTGCTGCAGGGCGGTGTTCTCCTGCAAAGCCGTTTCAGCCGCTTTGCGGGCGGCAATGAGTTCCTGTTCGAACTGCTCGCGGTGCTGCACCACAATACCGGCATGGCGGATCAGCCCCGTGCCGGAAGCGTCTTCCTGCCGGACCGCATTGATCAGTACCGGCACGGATTGGCCTTCTTTTGTTCTCAGTCCGAAATAGATTTCCTCGGCATGACCGTGCAGGCGGAGCAGGGGGTAAAAATGCGTTTGGCGGAAAATGCGGGAGGCGACGGGCAGCAGGTCGTCCAGTTTCTGGCCGGTTACCTCATTCATGCTGTAGCCCAGCCGGGTGCAGAAATAATCATTCGCTGCCACGAGGGTGCCGTCGTCGGTGCAGGCGAAATAAAGGCAGGGAGCCAGTTCCAGCAGGGGGTCCATCAGGCGGCTGTTTCCAGGTATTCCCTGATCAGGTGGATCGTTTCCTCCGGTGCGCTCATGTGCGGGCAGTGCCCGGTGGCTTTCATCACCCGCAGGGTGCTGCCCGGCAGGTGTCGGGCAAGATAATCGCCCACCGCAAGCGGGGCGATGATATCATCGGAGCATTGCAGAATGAGGGAAGGCTTGCGCAGCTTGGGCAGGTCGGCACGGTTATCGGAAAAAAAAGTGGCTTCGGCAAACTGGCGGGCAATGACCGGGTCGGTAGAGCAGAAGCTTTCCGTCAGTTCCTCACCCAGGTGCGGCTGTTCCTTGTTCCCCATGATGTTCGGCGCGAGGAAGTTGGCCCAGCCGATATAATTCTTTTCCATCGTCTGCAACAGCTCTTCTATATCGCGGCGTTCAAAGCCGCCGGTATAGGCGCCGTCGTTGATGTAGGAAGGAGAGGGGCCGAGAAAGATCAGCCGGTCGAAATAGGCAGGCTCCTCCACGGCGGCCAGCAGGCCGATCATCGAGGAAACCGAATGGCCGACAAAGATCACGTCTTTCAGCTCCAGCGCCTGGCAGATCTCCAGCACGTCCTGGGCATATCCCTGCAGCATCCTGTAGCGGCTGGGGTGATAAGCCGATTTATCACTTTTACCGGCGCCGACGTAATCGAACAGGACGATTTTGAAGTTTTCTTCAAAGGCGGGCGTTATAAAACGCCACATGTTCTGGTCGCAACCGAAGCCGTGAGCAAACAACATCGGTTGCTTGCCTTTTCCGAACACCCGAACGTTGTTCCGTTTTACTACTGCCTCTGCCATATGAAATAAATATAAGCTAAAGGTATAGAATGCAGCACAGGTAAAAAGGATGCCGGTGGCGTTTTACCGGAATCGATCGCAGGAAACTGAAAATGAGGGCGTTTGGCCGGGAAAAACGCTTCTTTGTTCCACTATGCCGCATGATTGATTAAACAGGTTGAGCCGTAGGGAAACAGGGTTCCGGCACCGGAAAGAAGGAGCCTTGGTGATGAACCGGAAGAGCTCCCTGCCGCTTGTTCCGGTTACCGGTAAAGGACAGTGGTTGTTCCGGGTTTCTGCTCGTGCACTGAAGGTAAACCCGGTCAGCGCATCAAAGCTGTCCTTCCGCCCCCGTTACATGATGATCTTTTTCACCGGGTATACCCTGCCGGGAATATCCGTTTCACTGAGCATTTCCCGCAGGTCGATTTCAATGGTGCGGCAGATGGCGGTCATCGGAATATCGTTCACGCTGTTCTCGAACGGGTTTTCGCTTTTGTCGCCAACGATCTCCATGACGTTGAAGATCCAGGAAATCAGGATGCTCATCGGAATGGTGAGCCAGACATAGGCCTCGCCATATTTGGAGAGCTCGCCGATGAGGCCGTAGGGCAGCACCAGCGCCAGCAGCCAAACGAACACTTCGCTGAAGTAAGCGTACTGCCGGGGGAAGGGATAGGACTTGATCCGTTCACAGGCACCCTGCTGGTCGTACAGGG
>DATAGL010000224.1:0-4581 GCA_036263755.1 Chitinophagaceae bacterium
GCCTGTACAACAGCACCGCCGTGAACTGTTTCCCCGGACGCGAGTATAATTTTGAATACCGCTATACCGATACGGCCAGCCGCCGCAAACTCATCAACTTCCTGGAAAAGGTAGTGCCGGACGGCCACTATGTGATCGTGCGCAACTTTACCCTGGACCCTGCCGTGAACCCCACGTTCCCGATCGCCTGGGCCAAGGAGTGGGCGAAGGATACCGCGCTGTACGGATCGGGCAAATCGCTGTACCATACCCTGAAGAAGGCGGGATTCTCCGGCATCGATTCTTTCTACCGGACAAGGCCCTGGGGACTGGTATACAAGAAGAACGACCCTTCCTTCGAGCCCAAATGGGTAGTGGGCGGAGGCAACTTCGACAACCCCACGCTGTCCGTGGATGCAACTTCTTCGGATACGGTCGGGTACATTACCTCCCCGCAGTTCGGTCCCGCCAAGTCCTGGAAAGAATTCCGCTGGTCGGGCACTTCGGCCGAAAGTGACGGAACCGACCTGCCCCTGGTGAACATCCTCGGGGTGAAACGGGACGGAACGGTGGATACGCTGTTCAGCGGTATTACGCCGGCAGATCCGGTGACCGATATTTCAAGTATCAATCCGCAGGAGTATCCTTTCGTCAAGCTGCACATGAGCAACCTCGATACGGTGCACTACACGCCGTACCAGCTGAAATACTGGCGCCTGACCTATGACCCCGTGCCGGAAGGCGTGGTGGCGCCCAATCTTTTCTTCCAGATGAAGGATACCCTGGAAGTAGGGGAGCCGATGAACTTCAAGCTGGCGTTCCGCAACATTACCAGCATTCCTTTCGACAGCCTGCAGGTGCGCCTGGTGGCTACCGACCGCAACAACGTGGCGCATGTGCTGCCGGTACAGAAGCACCGGCCGCTGGCGGGAAGCGATACGCTGCATGTGCAGACCCCGCTGGATACCCGCCAGCTGCAGGGCCTCAACAGCCTGTACGTGGAAGTGAACCCCGGCAACGATCAGCCAGAGCAGTACCATTTCAACAACTACATCTACCGGAATTTCTATGTGCGGCCCGACAGCCTGCAGCCCCTGATGGACGTAACCTTCGACAACCAGCACATCATGAACAACGACATCGTGGCCCCGCGCCCCGACATCATGATCAAGCTGAAGGACGAAGCCAAGTGGATGCTGCTCGACGATACGGCCCTGGTGAAGGTGGAAGTGCGGTACCCGAACAAAACGCTCCGGACCTTCCACTTCAATTCCGACACCCTGCGGATGATCCCGGCCGTTGCCGGCGACAACGTGGCCACGGTGAACCTGAAGCCCCACTTCCAGATGGACGGCAATTATGAGCTGATCATCACCGGCCGTGACAAGAGCAACAATTCGGCCGGCAACGTAAGCTACAAGGTGAACTTCCAGGTGTACAACAAGCCGATGATCTCCAATATGCTCAACTATCCCAACCCGTTCACCACCTCCACGGCCTTTGTGTTTACGATCACGGGCCAGGAAGTGCCGCAGAACATCCGCATCCAGATCATGACCGTTACCGGCAAGATCGTGCGGGAAATCACCAAGCAGGAGCTGGGACCGCTGAAGATCGGACGCAACATCACCGAATTCAAATGGGACGGTACCGACCAGTACGGGCAGAAGCTGGCCAACGGCGTATACCTCTACCGGGTGCTGACGAACCTGAACGGCAAATCGCTGGAAAAGTTCAAGGCGGAAGACAAGTCCACCGACCAATATTTTGACAAAGGCTACGGCAAGATGTACCTCATGCGCTAGCTTTTTTCCAGAGCATCAGCAAAGTCCCGGATTTATTCGGGACTTTTGTTTTTAAAGTGCATCCAAGCGGAATGTGGAAAAATGAAGCCCTGATGGCGGCCCGCAAACTGGGGCTCATGCCCCTGGTAGACCGGCTGTTTTACCGGTTCAATGCCTGGAGGTACGGGAAGAAAAATGCCGTTTTCCAGGCCCGGTATCCCGGCTTTGCCCTGCCGCCTCCTTACATGATCTACGAGGCGTACCGGCTTGATTACGGGGCTTATTACCGCGACGGGATGGCATCGGCCCGGGAAATAAAGGAAGCGCTGGACCCCTATACGGACTGGCAGGGCGTGGCGCTGCTCGACTGGGGCTGCGGTCCCGCCCGGGTGGTCCGGCACTGGCCGGCCCTGCTGCCCGGGAACTGTTCGGTACACGGCACCGACTACAATGCAGCCACCATCCGCTGGTGCCGGCAACACATCCCCGGCGTGCAGTTCGGGCAAAACGGCCTGGAGCCGCCCACGGGTTACCCCGGTTCTTCCTTCCATATCATTTATGGTATTTCTGTGCTCACACACCTGTCAGAAAAGAACCATGCGGCCTGGCTGGCGGAACTCTACCGCCTGCTGCAGCCGGGCGGGCTGCTGTACCTGACGACCCATGGCGACGCCTTCCGGGAGAAGCTGACGGCCGGTGAACGGCGCCTGTATGATGCCGGCCGGCTGGTGGTACGCAGCCACGTGCAGGAAGGGCACCGGGCCTATTCGGCCTTCCAGCCGCCGGCCTACCTCAAATCACTTTTCGGCAATCGGTGGAAGGAACGGAAATTTGCACCGGGAAAAAAAGAATCCTGGGGATTCCAGCAGGATACCTGGATCATCCAAAAAATCGAATGAACGTATGGCCAAGATCGGAATAAACCTGACCACCGGGTCGCTGCAGCAAGCGGAAATCATTGTGGGTATCGACCTCGGTACCACCAACAGCCTCATCGCCATCATCCACCCGGATACAAAGCAGCCCACGGTGCTGAAAGAATTTGACGCCACCTCCCTGGTGCCTTCAATCGTACACTTCGGGCCGGCCGGCTCCCTGTCCGTAGGCGCCGAAGCCCGCGGCTTCCTGCTCACCGACCCCGAGAACACCATTTTTTCGGTCAAGCGCCTGATGGGAAAATCGTACGGCGATGTGGCCGGGCTGAAAGGACTGCTGGGTTACCGCATCATCGACAACGGCACCGACAACCTTGTGAAGGTGGAAGTGGGCGGACGCTTCTATACGCCGATTGAGCTGTCTTCCTTTATTCTCAAATCGCTGAAGGACCGGGCGGAGCATATTTTGAAAACTCCGGTGAACAAGGCTGTGATCACGGTACCGGCTTATTTCAACGATGCACAGCGGCAGGCCACGCGGGATGCCGGACGTCTGGCCGGACTGGATGTGCTGCGCATCGTAAACGAGCCTACCGCGGCCAGCCTCGCATACGGCATCGGTCTGAAAAAAGAAGAGGAAAAAACCGTAGCCGTATACGACCTGGGCGGCGGGACCTTTGATATATCCCTGCTGCGCATTTCGGGCGGCATCTTCGAAGTGTTGTCCACCAACGGCGATACGTACCTGGGCGGCGACGATTTCGACAAGGTCATAGTCCAGCATTGGATGGAAGAAGCCGGCATCCCGGAAGACGACCTCCGTACCGATAAAAATCTGGCCCAGGCCCTGCGCCTGACGGCGGAGGAAGCAAAGATCGCGCTGAGCAGTGCAGATACTTATGCCGGGACGGTGACCGGGCGTCCCGTGGCGCTGAGCCGCGAGCGCTTCAACCAGCTGGTGCAGCCCCTGGTGGAACGCACCATCGAACGCTGCCGGCTGGCGATGGCCGATGCCGGCCTGAAGCCTTCCGACCTCGATGAAGTGGTAATGGTGGGCGGTTCCACGCGTGTGCCCCTGGTGAAGGAATCGGTCAGCCGGTTCTTCGGCAAGGAAGTACACGATGATCTGAACCCAGATGAAGTAGTGGCACTGGGGGCAGCCATCCAGGCCGATATCCTCGCCGGCAACAACAAGGACCTGCTCCTGCTCGACATCACGCCGCTTTCCCTCGGCATCGAAACGATGGGCGGGCTGATGGATGTGCTCATCCCGCGCAACTCGCGCATCCCCACCCGTGCCGGCAGGCAATACACCACACAGAAGGACGGGCAGAGCGGCATGCGCATTTCCGTGTTCCAGGGCGAGCGCGACCTGGTAAAAGACAACCGGAAGCTGGCCGAGTTCAACCTGTCGGGTATCCCGGCCATGCCGGCCGGTTTGCCCAAGGTGGAGGTATCCTTCCTGATCAATGCAGATGGTATCCTGGTGGTGCGGGCCAAAGAGCTGCGCAGCGGCGTGGAGCAGTCCATTGAGGTAAAGCCCCAATACGGGCTTACCGATGCAGAGGTGGAAAAAATGCTGCTCGATTCCCTGCACCATGCCAAAGACGATATGCAGGCCCGGGCCCTGGTGGAAGCACAGACCGAAGGCCGCGTGATGCTGGAAACGACCCGCACGTTTTTACAGAAACACCGCGACCGGCTGACCGCAGAAGAACATGCGGCAACCGAAGCAGCGATGACCGAGCTCGAAGGGCGGATTGATGCCGGTGAAAAAGATGCGATCCAGCAGGCCATTGAAGCCCTCAACAACGTATCGCGCCCCTACGCAGAGCGGGTCATGGACGAAGCCGTGAGCGCCGCGATGAAAGGGAAGCGGTTGTAAGATTTTTCAGGATGCGATGGCTGAATAGTTGATTCGTTTTCGCACAGAGCAAACAGAG
>DATAGL010000225.1:0-2637 GCA_036263755.1 Chitinophagaceae bacterium
TGGAAGCATGCCGTTCCATCCGCACATCCAGGGTATCCATGCTTTTGCCCAGCACCCAGGCATTAAAGGGCGAAAGGGCCGGGCCCGTGCTGCGGCAGAAAAGGTAAATATCATGAATAAGGTCCTTCCGGCCCACGGCCACGCCGCCCAGCACCCGCCCCTGCCCGTCGATCCACTTGGTGGCGGAATGGACCACGAGGTGGGCTCCGAAATCAATGGGCCGCTGGCCGACGGGTGTGGCAAAGCAGTTGTCCACGTTGAGGATGACGCCATGACGGTTGGCCAGGTCGGCTGCAAACCGGAGGTCCACGATATCCAGCCCGGGATTGGTGGGCGTTTCCAGGTAGATCATCCGGGTATTGGGCCGGATGGCCGCTTCCCACTCTTCCGGGCGGTCCGCCGGCACGTAACTGACCTCAATCCCCCATTTGGGCAGGAACTTCGAAATGACGGTATGGGTGGAACCGAACACGGCGTTGCAGCTGAGGAGGTGATCGCCTTTTTTGAGCAGGGCCATGAAGGAAGCAAAGACGGCGCTCATGCCTGATGCGGTGGCGAAGCCCGCCTCCGCCCCTTCCAGCACGCATACCTTGTTCACGAATTCCTGTACGGTGGGGTTGGAAAAGCGGCTGTAGATATTATCGTCGGTCTCATCGGCAAAAGCCGCGCGCATTTCTTCCGCGTTATCGAAACAGAAGGAAGAAGTAAGGAACATGGGGGAAGAGTGTTCCATTTCCTGGGTGCGTTCATTTTGCGTGCGGATGGCCTGGGTAATGGGATGCATTGTGGGTTTGGGGTTTGGGGTTAGGAGTTTGGGGGTGGATTACCGGATTTATATTTCGCGCAGAGCTAAGGAGAAAAGGAGGTTTTGGAGGCTTTCAGATTCTGTGGCAGATGCTTTTCGTGCTTAGCTTTTGTTGCACGCAAAGGCGCTAAGGGCCGCAAAGACGCAGAGTAAATGTTGTAACTTCAGAAACCACAAAATTGATCGTCAATCGTCAATCGTCAATCGTCAATCCGCACATTTGCACATCTGCATATTTGCCCATTTGCTTATCATCCCGCCACCGTTTCGTTCACGCGCACGCTCCAATGGATTTCGGCACCGGCCCGGCGCAGGGTTTCGGCCACGGAACAGTATTTATCCATGGAGAGGGCGCAGGCCTTGCGGGCTTTTTCCGGATCGATGCTACCGGTGAGTTCGAACACGATGTGCACTTCTTTCCAGAGCGAAGGTTCCTTTCCGCTTTCGCGTTCTCCTTCAATAACCATACGGAAACCGTCTACCTGCTGGCGCTGCTTCTTCAAAATGGAAACGATGTCGATGCCGCTGCAGCCGCCCAGCCCCATCAGCAGCAGCTGCATGGGCCGTGCACCAAAGTCGGCGCCTCCGTTCTCCGGTGAGCTGTCTATGCGCACTTCATGACCGGCTGCATCGGTGGCACGGAAGCCGAAGTCGCCCTGCATACGGTCCAGTTCTATACGTATCATGAAAATTTTTTGTAAATGTAACTTATCGATGCGTTTACTTTACGCTTTGAATGAACGACCAAGCTTACTTTCATTACCGGCAGCCCTTTACCCTGGAGAGCGGAGCGGTGCTTCCCGAGCTGATCATTGCCTATAAAACGGATGGCCGGCTGAATGCCGACCGCACCAATGCCGTTTGGATCTGCCATGCGCTGACGGCCAATGCCGACGTAACGGAATGGTGGCCGGGAATGACCGGGCCGGGTACGGCCCTGTCGCCTGATGATTATTTCATTGTTTGTGCCAACATACTGGCTTCGCCTTACGGCAGCAGCGGTCCGCTGAGCACGAACCCGCAAACAGGCGAACCTTATTTCAGCTCCTTCCCTGCCGTCACCATCCGCGATATGGTGCGGGCCCACATCCTGCTACGGGACCACCTGGGTATTGGTTCCATCCACCTGCTCATCGGCGGCAGCATGGGTGGTTACCAGGCCCTTGAATGGGCCGTGACCGAACCGGACCGGATCCGGCAGCTGCTGCTCCTGGCCACCTCGGCCACGGAAAGCGCCTGGGGCATCGCCGTTCACACGGCGCAACGGCTGGCCATTGAAGCGGATGCCACCTGGCGGCAACCGGCCACGAAAGCCGGGCGGGAAGGGTTAAAGGCCGCCCGGGCCATCGGTATGCTAACCTACCGCAACTACGACATCCTTGTACGCAAACAGGCTGACCCCGAAAAAGATAAATTCGAAGGCTTCAAAGCAGAGTCGTACATCCTGCACCAGGGCGCCAAGCTAGCCGACCGTTTCCATGCCTACAGCTACTGGCTGCTCACCCGTGCCATGGATACTCATCACCTCGCCCGCCACCGCGATGCCTCGCTAGAGCAGCTGCTGCACGGCATTCTCCAGCGCACCCTCATCATTGGTATCACTTCCGACATTCTCTGCCCGCTCAACGAGCAAAAATTCCTGGCAGCGCATATGCCCCATGCCACCCTGATTGAGATCGACTCCGCCTACGGGCACGACGGGTTCCTGGTGGAAGCCGAAACCATCGGTGCCCAGCTGCGCAGCTGGATGTCTGCGAGAGGAAGAATGATAGTGTAGGATGCGGGACTGGCCAATGCGGCTTACAATGGGCAGAAAAAAATAAGCAATATTC
>DATAGL010000226.1:0-2599 GCA_036263755.1 Chitinophagaceae bacterium
GCCTGGTCGGAAGAACGTACATCCGGATCTGCCGAAGCCACCGCTTGCTACAGGAAGAATACTTTCGGGGAGGAGGCAAGCACCGGCCGGTTCAGCCGTACAGGCCACAAAACACAGGATGAATGTTTTGAAAAGTGATGACCCAATTGCGGACTACCTGCCACCCTGCCTGCGGTTCGTAGAGAGTTTCCGGCTTCACCGCAAGCAACCCTACAAACGGAGCGGGCATCGTCATTATCGGAAAGGGCAGCCGGACGGGGCGGCAAGCACCTATCCGCACCGGTTCATTTTATGAATCTTTATTCTGTATCCTCCGCTATTTCCCTTTTTTGCGCAGCCAGGCCCGTACCGGTTCGTCGTACCATTTCAAGCTGGCATAGGCCAGTACCAGCGCACCGGAAAAAGTGAGGAGGGCATAGGGCCAGGCCTGCCCCAGGGTGATGCCTTTGTGGTGGCTTACCCAGGCCACGTAAAAATAGACCAGCACATAATGGGTGATGTACAGGGGATAGGAAAGGCTGCCCAGGAACCGGCACCATTTGGCTTCCCGTTCCGTTTGTACTAAACCACCGGCACCGAGATAAACGATGAGGGGAAAGACCAGGAGGATGCACAGCGCATCGTACAGGCCATTCTTCCAGAGCTGTTCCGGTCCCCCGATCCGGGGCATGAACAAAACCAGGGCCAGAAGCAGGCTGCACCAGAGAAACGCATGTTTGATGCGGGCAGGGCGGGCTACCCGGGAAAGAAGCAGGCCGGCAAAAAACGGGAACAGCGTACGCGTGATGCCGATGCGCATATGTTCGGCATTGAGGGTCCAGCCGCCGGCAACATCCCCGTTGGGGTTGGTTACCGCAAAATGCAAAAGCACGGCGCCCGCCGCCAGTACAAAAAGCGCCAATGCTTTATTGGATAGTTTTCTCAATCCCAGCGCATAGAGGATATTGGCGATGTACTCGAACAACAGGGTCCAGCTGACACTGTTGAGCGGATGCATTTCCTGCCAGCCGCGGATATCCAGGGAAAGGGGGACCGGCAGGATGGTATAGCCGATCAGCAGCACGACGATCAGCTTCCAGACCGGTACGGTATGGATCAGGGGCCAGATGGGGGAGTCGGTAAAATAAAAGCCGATAGCGCCCAGCGTCATGCCCAGCACAACGAGCGGTTGCAGCCGCTCGAACCGGCGGCGCAGAAAGCCGGTAAAGGTGAGTTGGTGCCACCGGTCGTCGTACGCATAGCCGATGACATAGCCGGAGAGGAGAAAGAAAAAGTCAACGGCCAGGTAACCATGGTTCACCACATTGGTAAAGCGGCTGCTGGCCAGCGGCTCGGCCAGGTGGAAGAGGACCACAATGATCGCGGCAACGCCCCGGAGGCCGTCCAGGATGAGATAATGTGGCTTTGAGCCCGGTTGATTAATGTCCATTCTTTACATTGATTTCCTTCGGAACATACCGCATGCCTATTGCCCGGGATACTCCGCAGATTCGGTCTCTAAGAAAGAAAAACCGGGCTGGGTAAAGTATTCAGGGAAGAACAAAATTTATTCATTCGGTGTCGCCGGTTGCCCGCCGCGGTTGCCGGCGACTATGCAACCGGGGCATTCCGTAGGGCGTACGCAGGCAGTAAGGAACCGGTGGAACAACGGTTCCGTTCCTCCGGGCGGGCAGGTCGGTCAATGGATGAAGGAGCGGAGGGGCGAGGTTGTCAAAGTGCATCGGTGCTTCCGACCAATAGAATGGGTATCAGGATTTTGCATAAATTGGTGACGATTTCCATAATACCTCTTTATGAAAAGAAAATACCTGCGGAATTTCTGTTCCATGCTTTGCTTTTGTTTGGTCACCCTGGCCGCCTCCGGTCAGAGAAATCCGGTCATCGAAGGATGGTACGCCGACCCGGAAGGTGTCATTTTCGGCAAAAAGTACTGGATCTATCCCACCTTTTCCGCCCGGTATGAAAAGCAGGTGTTCCTGGATGCTTTTTCTTCCACCGATATGGTAACCTGGAAAAAGCACGCGCGGATCGTGGACACTTCCGTGATCAAATGGGCGAAAATAGCCATGTGGGCGCCTTCCATCGTAAAGAAGGGCGACCGGTATTTCCTCTTCTTTTCAGCGAATGATATCCAGAGCAAGCAGCGGAACGGCGTTAGGGACGACACAGCAGGAGGCATCGGCATTGCGGTGGCCGATAACCCCGCCGGACCTTTCCGGGATTACCTGGGCAAACCGCTGATCAACCAGTTTTACAACAATGCCCAGCCGATCGACCAGTTTGTGTTCCGGGATAAGGATGGCCAGTATTATATCTTCTACGGAGGCTGGGGCAGGTGCAATGTGGGAAAACTGAATGATGACTTTACCGGCCTCGTTCCTTTTTCCGACAGCCAGTTGGTGAAGGAAGTTACCCCCAAAGGCTACGTGGAAGGCCCGACGATGTTTATCCGGAACGGTAAATATTATTTTATGTGGTCGGAAGGGGGCTGGACCAACGGCACCTATAAAGTTGCTTATGCGGTTGCGGATAATGTCATGGGCCCTTTTGAACGGAAGGCCACCGTACTCGAAGCGGATACAAGCATTGCCACCGGTGC
>DATAGL010000227.1:0-5010 GCA_036263755.1 Chitinophagaceae bacterium
TGCTGGCGGCACCGGCCGGTGCCCAGACCCCTGATTCGGCCCTGGCCCGGCACGGACGGGATTATGTGCCTGAGCGGCTGCACCTTCATTTTGACAAGAGTGCCTATTTTCCCGGCGAGACGGTATGGTTCAAGGCCTACCTAATGGAAGGCATCCTGCCGGCCGAGCAGAGCAAGACCCTCTATGTGGACTGGATCGACGAGTCGGGCAAGGTGCTGTACCACAGCGTCAGCCCGGTGGCCGACGCAGGCTCCAACGGCCAGTTCGAGATCCCGGCCACCTATGCCGGCCGCGCGCTGATGGTGCGCGCCTATACGAAATGGATGCTCAATTTTGAAGAGGCCTTCCTCTTCCATAAGGTCATTCCCCTGCTGAGCACAAAGCCGGCTCCCCGGCAGGCACCGGTGGCCACGCTGCGCTTCTTTCCCGAAGGCGGCGATGCCATTGCCGGCATCCGCAACCGCGTGGCCTTTAAATGCACCGACCAGTGGGGCGCACCGGTAAAGGTATCCGGCGTTCTGCTCGACGGGGCGGGCAAGGTGATGGACTCGGTGCGTGCGCAGCACGACGGCATGGGCCTCTTTTACCTGCAGCCCGAGCCGGGCGTTGCTTATAAAGTACGCTGGAAAGATGCGGCCGGAAAGGAACGTACCGATGAGCTGCCCGCCGCGAAGAAGGAAGGCATCGCCCTGGAGGCGGAGCTGGCCGGCGGCCGCGTGGTGTTTGCCGTGAAGCGGCAGACCGATGCTGCGGACCGCTACAAGCAACTCAACATCGTGGGCACCATGCACGGCAGCATGGTCTTCCGCGTCAAGGCACCGCTGACGGAACTCACCTCGGCCCGGGGCGGCCTGCCGGTGAAGGACCTGCCTTCGGGCATCCTCACCCTCACGGTATTTGACGACAACTGGAATGCGATGGCGGAGCGGATCGTGTTTGTCAACAACGACGACTACCGCTTCCGGCCCACCTTTGAAGTAAAGCACTGGGGCCTGAGCAAGCGCGCGCGCAACGAAGTGGAGATCGCCATCCCCGAGAACATCGGGGCCAACCTGTCGGTATCGGTGACCGATGCCGGCCTGGGCGGCGACAGCAGCCAGACCATCCTGTCCACGCTCCTGCTCACCGGTGAGCTGCGCGGACAGGTATACCGCCCGGCGTATTATTTTTCGGCCGACAACGACACCCTCCGCCGGCACCTTGACCTGGTGATGCTGACCAACGGCTGGCGGCGCTTCAAATGGGAAGACATCGTCAAAGGAAAAATGCCGGCCACGCCGTTCGGCCGCGACACCACCTACCTGACCCTTTCGGGTAAGGTGCTGGGCCTCACTCCCGGCAGCGGCGCCTCGGCCGGCCCGCTGGTCCTCATGATGAAGCCGCGCGACTCGGCCATGAACATGAGCATGTACCCGCTGGCGGCCGACGGGTCCTTCAACGATCCCAACCTCCTCCTCTTCGATACCATGCGTGTGTACTACCAGCTGAAGAAGGGCGGGCCGAACCCGGAGATCCGCTTCATGCCCGACCGCCTGGCGGCACGCAACCTGCCCCTGACGCTGTTCCCGCCGATGCTGCTGCACGATACGGCCGGCTATGCCCTGCATGCCCGCCGCGCCGCCGAAATGGCCCAGCTCATCGAGCAGGCCAAAGGCCAGACGCTGGAAGGCGTTACCGTAAAGGCACGCACCAAATCACCGCTGGAGCAGATGGAGGAGAAATATGCTTCCGGCCTGTTCCGGGGCAACGGCCAGTCCTTCGACCTGATAAACGATCCCTTTGCCCGCGGCTCCACCGACATCTTCCAGTTCCTCCAGGGGAAGGTGGCCGGCCTCATTATTTCGGGCATAGGCCCCTCTGTTAGTCTGAAATGGCGCGGCGGCACCCCGCAGGTCTTCCTGGATGAAATGCCGGTGACCATCGATATGGTTCAGTCCATACCGGTGCAGGACGTGGCCTTCATCAAGGTATTCACGCCGCCTTTCCTCGGTTCCGTGGGTGGCGGCTCCAGCGGGGCCATTGCCCTGTATACCCGGCGCGGCAACGATGTGCGCTCCGAGCCCTCCAAGGGCGGCATGAATGCCCAGACCATCGCCGGCTATACGCCGATCCGCGAGTTCTCCGCGCCCAACTACAGCACCTTCGACGCCCGCAACGAACAGCGCGACGTGCGCACCACGCTCTACTGGAACCCGCGCGTGCTGGTGGAGCCGGGTAAAAAGGTGGTGCTGCGCTTCTACAACAACGACGTAACCAACGCCTTCCGCGTGGTCATCGAAGGCATCTCGGGCGACGGCCGGCTGACGCACGTGGAGGAGATCATGGAATAACCACGTAACCGCGGATGAACAGGATTGGGAAGGGATGTACACGATTAGGATTGCCGGATTAAGGGTTTCGCGCAGAGCTAAGGAGAAAAGGAGCTATGGAGTGTATTCTCCGTGTCCTCCTTTCCTCTGCGCGAAATAAAATCCCGTAATCCAACCACAAACCATAAATCACAAACTACAAACCTCTAATCTTCCCCCGCACCCGCAGGTACAGCAATACCGCCGACACCAGCAGCCCGAAGGTGAGCCCGGTCCATATGCCGGAGACGCCCCAGCCGAAGGTGAGGCCGAGGAGGTAGGCCATGGGCAGTCCTACCACCCAGTAGGCGATAAAGGTGATGGCCGTCGGCACCTGCACATCGCTCATGCCCCGCAGGATGCCCAGGCCCACGACCTGCCCGCCGTCGAAAAGCTGGAAAAGGCCCGCAAAGATTAATAGCTGCGCGGCAATGGTGATCACGGCCGTGTCGGAGGTATACATGTAGGGCAGCAGGTTGTTGCCCAGGATGAACAGCAGCGCCGTCAGCGACATAAAGCCGATAACAATGTGGTAGGAAGAAAGGGCTGAGAGCCGGAGGGCGGTGAAATTGCGCGCCCCGAAATGATTGCCCGATTTGATGGCGGCTGCCGAAGCTACCCCGCTGGCCATCATATAGGTCATGGACGCCAGGTTGATGGCTACCTGGTGGGCGGCCTGCGCCGTGGCGCCGATGGTGCCGGCCATGATGGCGGCCACGCTGAAGGCGCTCACTTCAAACACGAACTGCAGGGCTACGGGCCCGCCGATCTTCAGCAGCTGCAGGGAGCGGGCCCGGTCGAAGGACAGGAGCCGGAACGCGCCGCGGTAGGCGCGGAACCGCTCGGACCGGAAGATATAAAAGCCCATGGCCAGCGACATCAGCACCCGGTCGATCAGCGTGGCCAGGCCGGCCCCGCGCACCCCCATCGGCTCAATGCCGAACATACCTTTGACCAGCACGATCCCGACGATGATATTGAGCGCGTTGCCCCAGAGGGTGATGTTCATCGCCTGCCGGGTAAAGCCCAGCCCTTCGGCAAACTGCTTGAAGGTATTGAACACCATCAGGGGGATCAGCGAAACGGCCAGCAGCTGCAGGAAGGGCCGGGCCTGGTCCACCACGGCGGGGTCCTGCCCCAGCTGCTCCAGCACGGCTTCAAAGCCAAAAAGGATCAGCACCGACAGCACGATGCCGGATCCGATATTCAGCAGCAGCGAGCTGCCCAGCAGCCGCCCGCATTCGGCCCGGTCGCCCCGGCCGTTGGCCTGTGCGATCAGGGGCGTGAGGCCGTAGGCGATCCCGATGCCGGCTACCAGCACCGTCATGAAGACCGAAGTGCCCAGGGCCACCGCCGCCAGGGCCACCGTGCCGGCAAACTGTCCCACGATCACCGAGTCGGCCGTGTGCACGAGGGTCTGCCCCAGCTGGGAGATCACCACCGGCAGGGCCAGCTTCAGGCTTTCGGCATAATAAGGGCGGTATGTGGCGAGGAGCTTTTTCAGGCGGACAAAGGTATTTGAAATGGGGATTGGGAATTTGGGATTGGGAATTTGGAATTAGTTGATCAGTTGAATGAGTTGATAAGGTATTCCTGCTGCACTCTGTTCCTCTGTTGGCTCTGTGCGAAACCCTCTTCCAGACCCAACCAAATTCCCAATTCCCACTTCCCTCCCCCTATAGCCAAAGCGGCTCTTTCCTTCCCTGTCCCAGCGCATGTCCCTCCCCTGTTTCTCCTCATTGCCTCCCCGGAAATACCCCGTTTCGCCCCGGATTTCCCCGGATTCCGGGGAAGCAATGAGGCGGACCCGGGGAAGCAATGAGGAACCAATGAGGAAAAACCGGGGAGAAAGAGCGGTTCATCCCCGCTTTTCCCGGCAACCGTCACCCGTTTTACCGAAGACCGTCACAAAAGGGGGAGGGAATTAGGAATTGGGAATTTGCAATTGGGCAGGGTCCGGCCGGGAAGAGCGGTTTCGCACAGAGAGAGAGAGCAGAGGAACAGAGTACAGCAGGAATACCTTATCAACTTATCAACCATTCAACCGATCAACTAACCCCCAATCCCCAATTCCAAATCCCCACTCCCTTCCGCATAGAATCTTTTTAGTATTTTTACGATTCCCCTTTTGCTTGCCGTATCCAGCAGCGCCGGCCTTCGCTGCTGGAGGGTGCTCCTTTTGGAGGACCCTGGAACCAATGGTGAAAAAAGAACCGCCTATGACTGCAGAACATCAGCGCCTGGCCGTAAACGCCGGCAAAGCCGTACCCCTGGTTCAGTGGGGACCTTATTTGAGTGAGCGCCAGTGGGGCACCGTGCGGGAGGATTACAGCTCCGACGGGAACGCCTGGCAGTACTTTCCGTTCGACCAGGCCCATTACCGCACCTATAAATGGGGCGAGGACGGGCTGGCCGGGATTTCCGACCTCTTCCAGAACCTTTGCTTTGCCGTGGCCCTGTGGAACGGCAAGGACCCGGTACTGAAAGAACGCCTCTTCGGCCTGCGCAACGGCGAAGGCAACCACGGCGAGGACGTCAAGGAACTCTACTATTACCTCGACAACCTGCCGACGCACTACTACATGGAGTACCTGTACAAGTACCCCCAGCAGGCCTTCCCTTACGAAAAGCTCCGCGAGGAAAACCGCAGGCGCTCGCGGCT
>DATAGL010000228.1:0-1641 GCA_036263755.1 Chitinophagaceae bacterium
CGCCACAGCAGCGCGCAGCCGTGCTGATGCAGCACCGGCGGACGCAGAGAAGGAAGCAGCGCAACTGGTCCTGTTCCCCAACCCCGTGCAAGACCGGATGCAGCTGCAGCTCAACCACGCTTACAGCGGACAGGTGCAGGCAACGGTGATCGATCAGTCCGGTGCGGTGCGTAAAGTGTACCGTCTGGCAAAAGACCGGCAGCAGCTTACCTCCTTTATCAGCGTGGGCGACCTGCCTGCCGGTATTTACTGGCTGCGGATTCAGGGTGGTGACTGGACGACAACGAAGAAGTTTGTGAAGCAATAACATTAAAGTCAAAAGGGAAAAGGCAAAACCAATAAGTTGGTTTTGCCTTTTTTATTTCTCATTCATTGCCGGAAGGGATTTCTTTCTATTTAAATCACTGCAAAGGAATGATTTTAAATTTTTAGGTTTTGCCTTTTGCCTTCCTACAGCAACTTTCCCGAAAGCGTCAGGAACGCCACTGAGAAATAAATGACCAGCCCGGTCACATCCACCAGGGTGGCCACAAAGGGGGTGGAGGAAGTGGCCGGGTCAGCGCCCAGGCGCTTCAGCAGCAGGGGCAGCATGGAGCCCATCAGGGTACCCCAGAGCACCACGCCGATAAGGGACAGTCCGATCGCCAGGGCGATGCTTAAATAGTAAGGTCCGAAAATATCGGAGAAGGAATTCCAGACAAAGATGACCGTGATGCCCATGATGCACAGGGTGGAACCGAGGAGCAGGCCGGAAAAAATTTCCCGCCGCATGATCCGCCACCAGTCGCTGATGGAAATCTCCCGGAGCGCCATGGCCTGGATGATCAGGGTGGCGGCCTGCGAGCCGCTGTTGCCCCCGCTGGAAATAATGAGGGGAATAAAGGTGGCCAGCATCACGGCCCGGGCAATTTCATCCTCGAACTGGTGCATGGCGGAGATCGTCATCAACTCCCCGACAAACAGGACCATCAGCCAGATGACGCGTTTCTTGAACAGGGTGAACAGGGGCATTTCAAGGTAGGGCTGCTCCAGGGCTTCTGTACCCCCGATCTTCTGGATGTCCTCGGAAAACTCCTCACTGGCCACCCAGAGGATATCATCGATGGTCACAATGCCCAGGAGCTTGTTGCTGTTGCTGACCACGGGCAGGGCCACCCGGTTGTTCATCTTGAAGGCTTCGTTGGCTACTTCCTGGTCATCGTAGGCGGAAAGAGCAATGGTGCGCCCGTCCATCAGCTCGCTCACCCGGGTTTTCGGGACGTTGAAGATGAATTCCCGGATCCGGATGTCGTCCATCAGTTCGCCCTTTTCGTTGATCACGTATACCACATCGATCGTTTCGCTGTTCTTGCCCACCCGGCGGATAATATCGAGCACTTCCTCCACCGTATTGTATTCATAAACATATACATAATCAGGGGTCATGAGGCGGCCGACGCTGTTTTCGGGGTAACCCAGCAACGAAAGGGTGATCTTGCGTTCTTCAGGATCCAGCAGTTTGATGAGTTCACGGACCACATCGGAAGGAAGCTCCTCGAGAAAATCGGTACGGTCATCGGCCGGCAGTTCGTTCAGCAGCTCGGCAGTCTTGTTGGCGGGCAGCAGCTGGATAATGCCCTTCTGGGTGGGGAAATCCAGAAT
>DATAGL010000229.1:0-4689 GCA_036263755.1 Chitinophagaceae bacterium
CAACCTTCGTTTGTTTAGAGTCTAATCCCCAACGGGAAACAGTGCATGGTGGGTAGTTTGACTGGGGTGGTCGCCTCCTAAAAAGTAACGGAGGCTTGCAAAGGTTCCCTCAGTACGGTTGGTAATCGTACGAAGAGCGCATCAGTATAAGGGAGCTTGACTGTGAGGCCTACAAGCCGAGCAGGGACGAAAGTCGGCTGAAGTGATCCGGTGGTTCTGCATGGAAGGGCCATCGCTCAAAGGATAAAAGGTACTCCGGGGATAACAGGCTGATCTTTCCCAAGAGCTCATATCGACGGAAAGGTTTGGCACCTCGATGTCGGTTCGTCACATCCTGGGGCTGGAGAAGGTCCCAAGGGTTCGGCTGTTCGCCGATTAAAGTGGCACGTGAACTGGGTTCAGAACGTCGCAAGACAGTTCGGTCCCTATCTGTGGTGGGCGCTAGTAAATTGAGAGGACGTGACCTTAGTACGAGAGGACCGGGTCGCACGTACCGCTGGTGTATCTGTTGTGCCGCCAGGTGCAGTGCAGAGTAGCTATGTACGGCAAGGATAAACGCTGAAAGCATCTAAGCGTGAAACCTTCCTCAAGATGAGTTTACTTTTAAGGGTCGTCAGAGACGATGACGTTGATAGGCTACAGGTGTAAAGCTAGTAATAGCAAAGCCGAGTAGTACTAATTGCCCGTAAGCTTTAATTTTTTTCTTATTAGTCACTGGCTGACAACTATCCAATATGTTATCTTATTAATGCTTGACAAAGCATCACCTTTTTATGGTGGTTTTGCCGAGGGTGTTCACCTCTTCCCATACCGAACAGAGAAGTTAAGCCCCTCATGGCCGATGGTACTGCACCACAATGCGGGAGAGTAGGTAGCTGCCATATTTATTACAAAAAAGCCTCACGGAAACGTCGAGGCTTTTTTGCTTTTATACCCCCCCCCTCAACACCTGCCCACGCTCTTCCTCTCCCTCCCCCACCCGAAACCCCATAGCTCTCAACTCCCCATCTCACATACACAATCTCACATACACACATCCGCATCGAACACACACACTCCCAAAGCCAAAACACAAAAACATGGATTATAGAAAGAAAGGAAAATACAATCTACCTGACCTTTTGAGTCATCCAGACTACCGGAATTAAAGTGAACGAGGGGTGAAGTATAAATAAGGACCAATAAATCTATAACTACGTTAACGTGGGGTTCCTGCCTCCTTTTCAAATTCCTGAGCCCGTTGATCTAATTCCTCCCGGTCCAGTTGCCTGGAGGCAATAATGATCCGGTAATGGAAGACCAGCTGTTCACCCGGCAGCAGCACCTTATTCCATTCCTCACGGCCATTGCTGAAGATTTTCCGGCCAAAAGGATTGATGGCGAAAAGGCCATAGCCGCGGGCATGGCGGTAGGCCGGGTAACCGGGGTTGCCCGGCTGGTCCAGCAGAGCAATAGTAATCTCTTTTCCCTCCTTCCGGCCATGCAAGGCCGTCCAGCTTCCTTTAGTGCCCCAGGCGGAATCTCCACGGACTCCCTCACTGGTGAGGTACATACCCGTCACGCCTTCATTATTAATGGCTGGCACTTTTGTTTCATTGCCGCTTGCATCCACAAAAACATCCGCCTGCTGCGTGGGCATTTCCAGTTCACGCGCTACGCGGATAGCCAGGTATCCATCCTTTACGTCTCTGAAAGTGACCGTATCCCGTGCCCGGAGTACTGAAACCCGGTCAATCAACAGTACCGGCCCCTGGACCGTAAACCGGTGCACCATGTTTTCAATGAGTAATACATGGCCATCCGGACGCACCCAGTCGGCTTCTGTCCCCAAACGGGCCCCTGTTTGGTCCGCAGAGGAATGTATCACCTTCCGGTGCACGATCGTTCCGTAATGATTGCGCTTTTCGAAAGGTATAGCCGTGGAATGATTCCAGAAGTCCAGCCCGTTCACCGATTCGTAATTCATCCAGATACCCATGTGGTGGGGGTGGTCGGTCCGTTCGCCGGGGCGTGGTGCGATGGGGTAGCCACGCGTTACCGTAATTCCATCCGGGGTATTCACCGGGAAAAGAATGGGTTTCTTTATCGAATCATAATAACAGTAAGCCGTCAGCAGCCGGCCGTTGTACCGGATGTCTATCTGCTTTTTATCCTTTTGCTCCATGATCCGGAAGCCGGTTTCCTGCGCACTTGCAGAAAAGAAAATGCCCGCAGTCAGCACCGCGGGCAGTATAGATCTTAATAATACCATGCGTTTAGTATTTAAACGGTTTGCCGTTCACCAGCACCTGCTGCGTCTTTTCATCAAAAGTGGCCATCTGACCGGTGCGCACCGCCGCATTGGTCATGATGGTGGCAATGGAATGGGTATAGCCTGCTTCCACGGGTGCATTCGGTTGCTTGCGGCTGCGCACGCATTCCATCCAGTTGCGCATGTGTGCGCTGGTCAGCGGATCGCCACCGGTATTGGCGGAGGCCACCACTTCCACTTTCTGGGACACCAGGTCCGTTTCCGGGAGCAGGTTGGCCTGCATGTTCATGGCGTCGGCATGGTTCTTCCGAAGGCCGCCGGCTGGTGATACTTTATTGGTAATGAGATTCAGCTCGCCGCCGTTTGAAAAATACAGTTCTGCCGGCCGCTCATCGCCATTGTGCATACGCGAGGTGAACACCACCTGGAATCCGCCGTTTTCTTTGTTCTCCGGACCATAATCAAAAACAGCCGTTGTCGTATCCCAGTTGCGGCGTCCGTCTTTCCACATATAAATACCGCCGTTGGCCACTACGCTGCGCGGGTGCTGCAGTCCGGTGAACCAATGTACCGTATCGATCTGGTGCGACATCCACTGCCCGGGCATGCCGGAGGAATAAGGCCAGAAAAGCCGGTACTCCAGATATTTGCGCGGGTCCCAGGCCTCGAAAGGACGGTTGAGCAGAAAGCGTTTCCAGTCCGTATCCTGCTCCCGGCATTTGGCCACCAGGGCCGGTCTTCTCCAGCGGCCGGGCTGGTTCACGTTCCAGCTCAGCTCCACCATGGTTACCGGCCCGAACTTGCCCTGCTGTACAAAATCGGCGGCCGCTTGGTAATTGGCCCCGCTGCGCCGCTGCGAGCCTACCTGTACGATCTTCCCTGAAGCTTTTACGGCCTTGAGGGCAGCGATGTTGTCGTCCATCGTTTCGGCAAACGGCTTTTCGGTATAAGTATCGCAGCCGGCTTTCACGGCTTCGATCGTATGCAGGGCATGCTGGAAATCAGCTGTGGAAATGATCACCGCATCCACGCTCTTGCTGTTGTACAGGGCTTCATTGTTCACATAGGCGGTAATGTCGTGCCCCAGTTTTTCCTTCAGGTGGGCCTGCCCTTCTTCCCGCCGCAGCTTCCAGATATCGGAAACGCCGATGATGTCGAAATTCAGCTCCTTATGGTGATTCAGGAAGGAGGGAAGAAGCGACTGGCGGAACCGGTCGGAAAAGCCCACCACGCCTACCTGTACCCGGTCGTTCGACCCGAGGATGCGCGCATAGCTTTTGGCGCTGAGCCCCAGCGTACCCAGGTATACGCCCGCGGCCGCTCTGGAGGATTTTTTGAGGAAGTTTCTTCGGCTGGTCATGGAGGGAAAAAGTTTAGTGTTTAAGGTTGAAAGTTTAAAGCCGTTGGCCGGTTTACAGGTTCACATGTTCACCGGTTGCTTTGCCTGTTTGGGCCAGAGCTATATAAACAATACATCGTAAATCGTACATCATATATCGTACATCCAAAGGATCACCGGCAGTCACACACCGGCAGGTCACCCGGCTTCAGTTCCTGGATCTTGATGCTGCGGAAGGAGACCTGGTCGCCGTGGTCCTGAAGCAGGATATGACCGGTGGGCGCCATACCGAAGTCGGGCCATTTTTCATACTTGCTGCGCGCCACCAGGGCCTGGTACACCGGCGTTCCCCGCTTGTACTCTACCAGTTTCCAGCCATTGAGCCAGTGTTCCACACGGCCGTCGGGATAAACCACCACCATGCCCCGGTTCCATTCTCCGATCTTGCGGCGGGCGCGGTTTTCCCGGACGGAGGGGATCAGGTCGTACAATGAAGCCAGCGTGCGGTTGCCCGCAGCACCCAGCTTGGCGTCGGGATGCTTTTCATCATCCAGGATCTGGTATTCCAGCCCGATGGCCGATCCTGAATTCCCCTCCTTCTCCGTCACAAAATATTTGACGCCGCTGTTGGCGCCTTCGGTCAGCCTGAAATCAAACTGCAGGACAAAAGCGCCGTATTTTTTTTCGGTTACAATATCACCGCCATTGGTCGATTCCCCGCCCGTGCTCTTCTGCACGCTGAGCACGCCGTCCTGTATGGTCCAGCCTTTTTGCGGGAAGGCCGGCTTATAGGCGCCGCGCCATCCGTTCGTGGTCTTTCCGTCCCAGAGCAGGGAAACGCCGTTGCGCTGCTCGGCTTCCGTCAGGGTGTTGGGAACGAGGTTCACCACAAACACCCCATCGTACGGAGCCGGCTTCAGGTCTTCGGTCTGGATGCGGATGTTGCGCCAGCGGATCTGCTTGCCTTCTTCTTCCTTCCGCCCGATGGAATGTACCTGCAGGGCGATAAAGCCACGGGGCGTCAGGTCGTCTACAAGATGGCCGGCCGGTATACCGTTGACAAATGTGCGGATGGTGTTGCCGATGCATTCGATGCGGC
>DATAGL010000230.1:0-2318 GCA_036263755.1 Chitinophagaceae bacterium
GAATGTTTCCCAACGAATCGTGAAGTACTAATGGATCTGCAAGCCGTAACCGCCCTGGTGCGCCAGCAGGCGCCCGCCCTCCAAGCTATCGGAGAAAAAGTGCTGATGGGTACCCGTCTTTCTGAAGAAGATGCGCTTCACCTGTTTGAGCAGGCACCCCTCGCCTATGCCGGAGCTCTGGCCAATTATGTTCGTGAGCGCCTTCATGGCGATAAAACCTTTTTCAACCGGAATTTTCACATAGAGCCTACTAATGTCTGCGTGTTCTCCTGTCATTTCTGTTCTTATTCCCGCCTCTACGCCAAACGCGATGAAGGCTGGGAATTGAGTATCGAGGACATGCTGAACATTGTCCGGAAATACGACAACAAGCCGGAAACCGAGGTGCATATCGTAGGGGGCGTGCATCCGAAAATGAACCTGCATTTCTTTGCCGAGCTGCTGCGGAAAATAAAGGAGCACCGGCCCGACCTGCACATCAAAGGCTTTACCGCTGTAGAGCTGGACTATATGTTCCGGAAGGCAAAAATGTCGGTGGAAGAAGGACTGCAGCTGCTGAAAGACGCCGGTCTGGATTCCATTCCGGGCGGAGGGGCTGAAATCTTCGACGAGGAAATCCGCCAGCAGATCTGTGCCGACAAAGTGGATGGACCGGGCTGGCTGCACATTCACGAAACGGCGCACCGCCTGGGCATGCATTCCAATGCCACCATGCTCTTCGGTCATATTGAAACCTATGGCCACCGCATCGACCATATGCATCAGTTGCGGATGCTCCAGGACCGCACGGGTGGATTCAACACATTCATACCCTTGAAGTTCCGCAATAAAGACAATGACATGAGCCATGTTGCGGAAACCAGTGTGGTGGAGGATCTGAAGATGTATGCCGTAGCGCGCCTCTACCTGGATAACTTTCCGCATGTAAAGGCTTACTGGCCGATGCTGGGCCGGCGCAATGCCCAGCTGTCCCTTGCTTTCGGTGTGGACGATATTGACGGCACCATCGACGATACCACAAAGATCTACTCCATGGCCGGCTCGGAAGAGCAGACCCCTGCGATGACGACGGAGGAAATCGTTACCCTGATCAAGCAGGTACGCCGCCAGCCGGTGGAGCGGGATACCCTGTACGGCGTGATCAAAGAGTATTAACGCTTTTCTCTTTCTCTGTAAGAACAGTCCGAAATAATGGGGCCCTGCTTTACCCGGCAGTTACCGGTAAAAGCAGGGCCTTTTTTATGAATGCGGCTGTGTTTAATAGGCTTTCTTATCACCACGGAATACCTGGTAAACGGTCAGGAAGATGATCCGTACATCCAGCCAGAGGCTCCAGTTTTCGAGGTACCAGATATCATGTTCCACCCGGCCCTGCATTTCCTCAAGCGTTTTGGTTTCGCCACGGTAGCCGTTCACCTGCGCCCAGCCGGTGATGCCG
Source organism: Chitinophagaceae bacterium (assembly GCA_036263755.1). Lineage (GTDB taxonomy): Bacteria > Bacteroidota > Bacteroidia > Chitinophagales > Chitinophagaceae > Flavisolibacter. Next base: position 1,439 of record DATAGL010000230.1, read on the forward strand.
GGTTTAACGAACTGCCGGATCATGTAGGCATCCAGCTGGCGGGAATAGTCGTCGGTATGCTTGAGCATGTGCGGACGAGGCCCTACAATGGACATATGACCGGTGAGCACGTTCAGGAACTGCGGGAATTCATCAAGGCTGGTCTTGCGCAGGATGCGCCCGATGCGCGTCAGGCGGGCATCATTTTTCGTTGCCTGCTTCTGGTTGGCTTCGGAATTCGGCCGCATGCTGCGGAATTTAAAGCAGCTGAACGGTTTGTTGTTGTACCCGTTGCGCAGCTGCTTGAACAGGATGGGACCCGGCGATTCGAGCCAGATCAGCAGGCCTAGGATCGGCATCAGCCAGGAAAGAACAAACACTACGGCAAACAGGCTCACGGTAATATCAAAGAGGCGCTTCTTGATGCGGTTTCCGTTGTCATCGAGCGGTTCCTTTCGGGGCGTGAGTACCGGTATATCCCTTATGTAGGACATATGGAAACTCCGGTTCATGAAATAGCTCATGTCGGGAATTACCCGGAAGCGGATACAGGCCTGATCAGCTTCCTTCATCAGCTGGTAAATACCCAGGTCCTGTTCCGGTGCAATGGTCGAATAGATTTCTTCCACACCATAGCGTTCCGAAACTTCAAGGGCCGTATCGAGGCGGGCCACGATCGGGTACCGGGTCAGTTCCCGTACATTCTCCTCTTCCTCGCAGTAGCCGACGATTTCCGTATACCGGTTTTCTTCTTCCAGGTAATCAGACAGCTTTTTAGCCGTCTGGTTATAGCCGATGATCAGCACCTTGCGGGTGAGGTTGGCTTTCTGGTTCAGGTATTTTTGCACGGCGAGGTACAGGAACCGGTTTACCAGAAGCATTACGCCCTGTCCGCCCAGGA
>DATAGL010000231.1:0-6690 GCA_036263755.1 Chitinophagaceae bacterium
GACAAAAGCGCCCTCTTCCGAAAGATCCACGTGCCGGTGCAGGCGGCCGCTGCGCAGGCGGTAAAGCCCCCAGGCCAGGTAGGCTGTCCCGAACAGGAGCAGCGCCCAGGCCGCCAGGCCGCCCCGCAGGTTTTCCAGTCCCGTCAGCGAGGACAGGGACCAGCCCACCGCCGCCCCGATCAGGCCCAGCAGCACTGATGACAGGATATGTCCCAGGCCGCAGACCAGGGTCCAGCGAACCGTTTGCCCCACCGACCATTGCCGGGTGCGGGCCAGCGCTACGAAAGGCAGGTAGTGGTCGGGGCCGGAAACCGTGTGCACGACGGATACCGTAACGGCAGCTGCCAGTAAGGGATAAAGTTCAGCAGGCATGGGCATCTTTAATTAATGGGTCCGGTGACAAGGACGGGGGTGCGGCTCCTGTCTCAGCGTACAGCTGCTCGAGGTCCTGCAGGCAACGGTAAAGCGGTTCTGCATGATGCCCCAGGACCCGCACCAGCAGCCCCGGAACCGGGAGGGCGGTGCACCCGAATTCAATACCCGGCTCCCGCTCCAGCCGCTCCAGTATACTTTTCTCCAATGCCTCCGGCCGGTACACGGGCCCCACAAGGAAGAGGCTGGCCTGGTGGCTGTGCCCCTCCAGCAAACCGATACCGTCCGGCTTTCCGTTCCCGGGTTCCCAGAGCAGACCCTCCCTCACGGCCAGTTGGTGATGCACCCGTATTTGGAGCCGGGTGGAGAGCCGGGTAAACGCAAAAGCTTCCCCGTTCCCCTTGCGGCCGCAGCAAAGTACTTCACCATACGCCAGTCGGCTGTCCGGCTCCAGGTGGAAAGAGCTGGCGGAACGGAGCCGGGCACCGGCCTGCGGCACCAGCGGGTGGGGCAGGTACCGGAACATTGCGCCGGACCCCACCCGCACGCTTAGTTCCTGGTGCGCCTCCTCCTCCATCCGGAACAGCCGCTGGTAGGCCTGGGTTTCGAGCGACACCCGGGCTCCCGGCCCCACGTCCACGGTCATTTGGCTCCGGTCACCGGAGAGCAGCCCCGGGGAAGCACTCATCAGCATCAGGCGCAAGCCGGCATCCCTGCCCGGTTCACTCACATCCATCACCTTGTAAGGCTGGGTACAGAACGCCGAAGCCAGTGTAGTGCGGCCCGACCGCACCAGGGCATGCAGGTGTACGGCAGCGTTCATCGGTAAAGGGTGGGTTCGGGTACCGGCTGAAAAAGGGCATACTTGCGGATCCAGGCGATCACGGACTCCAGGCCATCGCCGTTCATCAGGTTGGTAAAGACAAAGGGCGCACCGTTGCGCATGCGGCGGGCATCCCGCTCCATGACCTCCAGACTGGCACCCACATAGGGAGCCAGGTCAGTTTTATTGATGACCAGCAGGTCCGAGCGGGTGATGCCCGGTCCTCCCTTGCGCGGTATCTTGTCGCCTTCGGCTACGTCGATGACAAAGATCGTCAGGTCGGCGAGGTCCGGCGAGAAGGTAGCCGAGAGGTTGTCGCCGCCGCTTTCAATGAACAGGAGTTCAAGGTCGGGAAAGCGGGCCGCCATTTCTTCCACCGCTTCGAGGTTCATGCTCGCGTCTTCGCGGATGGCGGTATGCGGACAGCCGCCGGTCTCCACCCCCAGTATGCGCTCGGCCGGGAGCAGGGAATTCCGGGTAAGGTATTCCGCATCCTCCTTTGTGTAAATGTCATTGGTGATGACGGCCAGGCTGCAGTCCTCTTTCATGCGGCGGGTCAACCGCTCGATCAGCGCCGTCTTACCGGAACCCACCGGTCCGGCGATCCCGATCTTTATATAGTTTCTTTCCATATGTTACCATCATTTATTTGATTCGATGTACGATTTACGATGTACGATGTACAATTGACGACTGACGATTTGTGGGTGGCGATGTACGACGTCTGGCAGGTATTGATCCAACACCAGTATCACTTCATTCCAGGAAAACAATCGTACATCGTACATCGTAAATCGTACATCAAGACATATACAACCGTGAATACAACCGCTCATGCTGCATGCTGCGGATATCGAAGCCCGGACAGCAAAGCCCGATGCATTCCGGGTCGGGATCCAGCGATTGGGCCACCAGGCTTTCAAGGAGCGCCTGCAACCCGAACAGCACCCGCTGGCCTTCTCCCTGGCCCAGCGGCACGAGCTTAACGGCATTGGTGATCATTCCGGAAGCGGCATTAAAGTAAAAGCCGGTCAGCGTTTCTTCTTTCGGCAGGCCGAGTACCGAGGCATACAACCCGAACCAGACCGGGTAATGTCCGGAAGCGGATCCGCTTCTTACCTCCGCTTCAAACCGTCGGGGGAGCGGATCCTGTGTCCACTCCCCGAGCAGCCGGCTCAGGCGGCTGCCCAGCTTGACGGATCCCTCGCGCAGCTCGCGCGGCAGTTTGACCGCGGTACAGAGTTCATCCCAGTGAAGCAGTGCCGAGAGGTCCGCGCTCCGGGCGGCCTCCCAGCAAAGGGAGACGAGCGCGGCATCTGTGTACCGGATGCTGTGCCGGAGCACCGCTTCAATATAGGCTGATACAGCGGCTGCGTCCCGGATCTTACCCCGCTGCACATACGTTTCCAGTCCCCAGGAATGGGCAAACCCGCCGATGGGCAGGGCGGGGTCTGCCAGCTGGAGCAGGCGCAGGAGCTGGATACTATTCATGATTCCCTCCCGTGCGTTGCAGGATGCGTGTCAGGAGACCGGGGCTGTGCGCGTGCGGGGAGACCGTGGTGCGCAACGGATGCAGGAGCCGCCGCTGTTCTTTGGTTACCGCTATTTCCAGGCCCTGCAGCATGCGCTCCAGCGGTGCCTCCCAGGGCACCAGCAATTCGCCCCCCTCGAAAAAAAGCGGAAGGTGTTTATTGCCGATCTCGTAACAGGCCAGCGCCGTTTCATAAGGTGTGGCAGGCCGGATCACGAGGGCGGTGCAGGGCACAATGTCCACCAGGATCAGCCGCCGGTCATCCGCCGCCAGCACGTCGTCCTGCTGCAGCTGGCTCCGTTCTTTCAGAAAGCGGCAGGCCACTTCTTCCCCCCTCTCGGTGCGCTTGTGCAGGATGCGGCGGCTGGCTTCAAACCAGGCAATGGGGAGTTTATCTTCCCGGAGCCCGGCTCCGAAACCGGAGCGCCGGCCCAGCACTTCTTTTACCAGGATCATTCCTTCGGATTTAAAATAAAAAGTACCGCTGCGCCATGGGCACCACGCTTACCGGCGCACAGGTCAGGTGTTCGCCGTTGGCCCGCACCTCGTAGTTTTCCGGATTTACTTCAATCACCGGCATGGCGCTGTTGTGCACCATGTCTTTTTTGGAAACGGTACGGCAGCCCCGCACCGGCAGCAGCCGCTTTTTCAGGCCATAGCCCGGCACAATGCCTTTTTCCACCGAAACCTGCGAAACAAAAGTAAAGGCCGTCTGGTGCAGCGCACCTCCGAACGACCCGAACATCGGCCGGTAGATCACCGGCTGCGGCGTGGGTATGGACGCATTCGGATCGCCCATACGGGCAGCGGCGATCATTCCGCCTTTTAGGATCAGCTCCGGCTTCACGCCGAAAAAAGCCGGCTTCCACAATACGAGGTCCGCGATCTTGCCCGGCTCCAGGGAGCCCACATAATCAGCGATCCCGTGTGTCAGGGCCGGGTTGACCGTATACTTGGCGATATAGCGCTTTACCCGGAAGTTATCGTTGGCACCTGCTGCATCTTCAGGCAGGGGCCCGCGCTGCCGCTTCATTTTATCGGCCGTTTGCCAGGTACGGATGATGACTTCCCCTACCCGGCCCATGGCCTGCGAGTCGGAGCTCATCATGGAGAAGACACCCATATCGTGCAGGATATCTTCCGCCGCAATGGTCTCCGGCCGGATGCGTGAGTCGGCAAAGGCCACATCTTCCGCCACCGTTTTGTCCAGGTGATGACACACCATCAGCATGTCCAGGTGCTCCTCGATGGTATTGACCGTGAAGGGCCTTGTTGGATTGGTAGAGGAAGGCAATACGTTGGGAAACATGGCCGCCCGGATAATGTCGGGTGCATGACCGCCCCCGGCCCCTTCGGTATGGTAGGTATGGATGGTCCGGTTGCCGATGGCCCGCATGGTGTCTTCCAGGAAGCCGCTTTCATTCAGGGTATCCGTATGGATGGCCACCTGAACGTCGAGCATGTCGGCCACCCGCAGGGCCGCATCAATGACGGCGGGCGTGGCGCCCCAGTCTTCGTGGATCTTCAGCCCGAGTGCACCGGCTTCCACCTGTTCGGTCAGGGGTGGCAGTGAGGCGCAATTGCCTTTACCGAGGAACCCGAGGTTTACCGGGAAGGCGTCCGCTGCTTCCAGCATCCGCCGGATATTCCAGGCACCCGGCGTGACCGTGGTGGCGGCCGTACCATCGGCCGGGCCCGTGCCGCCGCCGATCAGGGTGGTGACCCCGCTGTGCAGGGCATGCTCGATCTGCTGCGGACAGATAAAATGAATATGCGTATCCACGCCGCCGGCCGTGGCAATCAGCCCAGCGCCCCCGTGCACTTCCGTAGAGGCGCCGATAACCAGGTCGGGATGCACGCCGTCCATCGTATCGGGATTGCCGGCCTTACCGATGGCCACGATCTTTCCGTCTTTTATGCCAATGTCCCCTTTGACGATTCCCCAGTGATCGATGATGATCACACCCGTGATCACCAGGTCGGGAACGCCTTCCGCCCGCACCGCACGGGCTGACTGCGCCATGCCGTCGCGCACCGTTTTACCGCCGCCGAATTTCGCCTCTTCACCGTATACGGCATAATCCTCCTCGATTTCAATGATCAGCTCCGTATCGGCCAGCCGGACCTTATCACCGGTGGTCGGCCCGTATAACTGTGCGTACTTCGACCGCGAAAGGTAAAGGCTCATATGGATTCATTTTTAAAGGGAATGGTGGCGAGTGCCGCCTCCGCTTTTTCCCGGTTCCCGGCGGCCGTTGCCGCACCATTCACCAGCCCGTGAAAGCCATACACCGTTTGGCTGCCGCCGAAGGGCACCAATTCCACTTCCTTTTGCTCGCCGGGCTCAAACCGTACGGCCGTGCCGGCCGGTATGTTCAGCCGGGCCCCGTAAGCGGCCGGCCGGTGGAAAGCCATTTGCGGGTTCACTTCAAAAAAATGGTAGTGCGAGCCGACCTGCACGGGCCGGTCGCCGGTATTGAGCACGGTCAGCCGGGTAACGGGGCGGCCGGCATTGATCTCGATGGCGCCTTCGGCCAGCAGATATTCACCTGGGATCATACAAATTTGTTTAATTGAAAATCAGCGGATGGGGTGGTGTACGGTGACGAGCTTCGTGCCATCCGGAAAAGTCGCCTCGATCTGAATCTCGGGGATCATTTCCGGAACGCCCTCCATGACTTCGTCGCGGGTAAGCAGGGTGGTGCCGAAGTGCATCAGCTCGGCCACGGACCGGCCGTCGCGGGCTCCTTCCTGCAGCTCGCTGCTGATCAGGGCAACGGCTTCCGGGTAGTTGAGCCGGAGCCCGCGGGCTCTCCGTTTGCGGGCCAGTTCGCCCGCCAGGAACAGCAATAATTTTTCCGATTCCCTTTGCGTAAGGTGCATGAGTTGCTGGTTTATTGAATGGATGGTTTCAATAAGGCGGCAATCGGAACGACAGCGTGAGCAGCCGGCTGAAGGTAGGAAAAATTTGGAGTTTGGAATGGGTTTACCGGATGAATGATTTCGCGCAGAGGGAAGGAGAAAAGGAGGACGCAGAGATAACTCCTTTTCTCCTTCCCTCTGCGCGAAACCCGGTATCAAATTTCAGCAGCTTGCAAAAGGGGGAACGCCAAACCCCAAACCACAAACCCCCAACCTTAAACCGCCTCCGCCTCCGCGGCCACCTTCTCCAGCCCGGCCGTCTCGAATTCAAGGTAGGCCGCCACGCCGCTGCCGGCGGCACTGTCCCATTCAATTTTGCCATGGAGGGCCTGCACCCGGGAGCGCAGGGCATTGAGGCCCATGCCGTCGGAGGGGGATTTCTGGAAGCCGATGCCGTTGTCTTCAATGGTGATGGAGAGCAGGCTGTCCTGCACGCTTACCTGTACGATGGCTTCATTGGCCTTGGAATGCTTGACGATGTTGTTCAGCAGCTCCTGCACGATCCGGTAAACCGACAGCTCGAACGAATCGCGGAAGCGGCCGAATGATCCCCAGGAGTCGTACTGGATATGGAGGGAGCGGCTGTTGCTGAGGTTATGGCAATACCGGCGCAGCGCTTCATCCAGCCCGTGGTGCATCAGCACCTCGGGCATCAGGTTGTGCGAGGTCTTGCGCACTTCGGCGGCGGCTTCATCCAGCAGCTGCAGGCCCTGCCGGTAGCCTTCAGCCTGCAGTACTTCATGGTGCTGGAAGCCCAGGGTGGAGAAATGCATCTTTACGGCAGCCAGCATACCGGCGGCCCCGTCGTGGAGGTCCTTGGCAATGCGGCTCCGCTCCTGCTCCTCACCCTGCATCAGGGCCTGCAGCAACTGGATCTCCTTTTCCTGCTTCAGGGCCTGAACGGCCTGGGCATGGGCTTTTTTGCGGGCCTTCTGCCGCAGGTACAGCAGCCCGGCCAGCAGCGACACCAGTACGAGTCCGCCCCCGATCCCGTAGGTCGTCCGGCGGCTGCGCTCCAGCTGCAGGTCCTTCTGCGCCAGCT
>DATAGL010000232.1:0-2960 GCA_036263755.1 Chitinophagaceae bacterium
ATCCTGCTCTTCCTTGTTTCCTGCGCCGCACCCTCACGCCTGGTGCGCAAGGAATTCCGCCGCCTCGAAAATGATACCCTGCTGCGCCGGGCCCATGTCGGCATTTCCGTGCTGGATGGAGCCACGGGCCGGTACCTGTACCAGTACCAGTCCGGCAAATATTTCGTGCCGGCCAGCAATATAAAGATCGCCACCTGCTATGCCGCCCTCAAATACCTGGGCGACAGCCTCCCGGCCGCCCGGTTTACCCGCTACGAAGGGGCCCTGACCATCATACCGGCCGGCGACCCTACCTTCTTACATCCCGCTTTTCCGCAGCAGCCGCTCTGGGACTTCCTGAGCCGCCATGCCGGCGCCGTTCAGCTGGAGCTTGGCGATGGGCCTGTGCCCTACGGCCGGGGCTGGACCTGGGAAGATTTTGACCAGTCATACATGCCCGAGCGCAGCGCTTTTCCCCTGGGCGGCAATGCCGTTTGGTTCCGGTCGCTGGCCGATACCGCCGCCCATCCCCGGAGCCTTTCCGGGCAGGATACCATAGTGGTGGCCGATGACTCGCTGCTGCTGGTGGAGCCTTCCTTTTTCGGAAGCCGCGTGTATGTTTCCACAGGCACCACCTTCCGGCGCAACCGCAGCGCAAACTCCTTTTACCTCGATACGGCCGACCTGCGGAACCTGTCCGCCCCCGGGCGCCGCCTGGCCATTCCCTATATAACGGAGAACGGGCACACCGCGCGCCAGGCGCTGGAAGCCGTCCTGCAGAAACCGGTGCCGTTCCGCGGGTACCGCCGCCCGGCCACCGATACCGTATTGTACAGCCGCCCGCTCGATTCGGTGCTGCGGCCCATGATGCACCAGAGCGATAATTTCCTCGCCGAACAGCTGCTGCTGATGGCCGGCCACGAGGTGCACGGCAACTGGAATGAAGCCACGGTGATCAGCAGCCTGCTGCGTTCGGACCTGGCCGACCTGCCCCAGAAGCCGCGCTGGGTGGATGGCTCGGGGCTCAGCCGCTACAACCTGTTCACGCCCGACGATTTCGTGGCCCTGCTGCAGAAAATGAAAAACGAGTTCGGCATGGAGCGCCTCAAAGGAATCTTTCCCGGCCCGGGGGAAGGAACCCTGAAAAACAACTACGCAGCCCTGCAGGGCCGCCTGTATGCCAAAACCGGCACGCTTTCCGGCGTGGTCGCCCTCAGCGGCTACCTGTATACAAAAGAAAACCGGCTGCTCCTTTTTTCCGTTCTGGTCAACAACCACCAGGGCAGCGCTACCGACATCCGGAAGGCGGTGGAGCGGGTGCTTTCCGCTATACAATAGGAGGATGAGAACCGATGAGGGGAATGTCGAACAGACGAACAAGGAATGTCGAATGTCGAAATACGTCTGTTCTGCGGATCGCTGCCTCCGGTAGCAGGGTGGCACGCAAAGACGCCAGGGCACGCGGAGACGCAAAGATTATACACGACTCACCATTCACGAGCCTTGAATATTGCGTATTGAAAATTGAGCATTGAATATTTCCCTTCGACATTCGATATTCCTTGTTCGTCTGTTCAACATTCCCTCCCGCCCCAAAAAAAAATTTTACCCTCGACCCAACCTTTGCATTTGAACCGGAGTATATGCCGGTACAACTGCTTTTTTTATGAGTCGTATATGTATCTTTTTCGCCTTCCTCTTTATGTTTCTTTCGGGTACCGCCCGTGCCCAGTGCAACGCTACTTTTCAGTATACGGTAAACGGACCTATAGCGTATTTCTGGCCGAAGGACTCCCTGCACACCCAGCAGCACCGCTGGGAGATCGGTACATTGCAGGTGTATAGCGGTGCAACGGTTTCCCATACTTTTTCCGCACCGGGTACCTACCTCGTGCGCCACATCGTGTGGGACACGCTGGCCCAATGCACCGATACAGCCGTGCAGCAGGTCCGCCTGAATTTTGTGCCGGTGTGCAACGTGGATTTTTCCATCCGGGTCGACTCCTCCGCCGAGAACAGTTACCGGTTTACCGCCAATGTGCATTCCACGCCCTTCACCAGGTTTCAATGGACCGTTAACGGGCAGCCGGCCGGCACAACGGCCGACATCACGAAGGCCCTGGAGCCCGGATCCTACAACATTTGCCTAACCGCGACCACGGCGGAAGGATGCACGGCATCGGTTTGCCACTACCTGCTGGTAAAGCCGAAAACACCCTGCCCCGAAGCGGCCGCCATTGAGTTCTCCGTAGATCCGCAGGATGCGCATACGTATACGTTTATCGGGGTACCGAACCGTACAGGGGCCGTTTATACCTGGAAGTTCGGATACGGCACAGCCTACTACGGGCGCACGCTGAAGTACACCTTTGCCCGGGCCGGCAACTATGAGGTTGCGCTGGAAATATATGATTCCACTGCTAAATGTGTCAGCCAGGTGGTCAGGACCATTACCGTTCAACCCAATGCTTCGGAAAACTGTACGGTGCAGATCCGCACCCGCCGCGAGCAGGGCCGGCCCCATTTGCTGCAGCTGCTGGCCGAAAGCAACCAGCCGATAATTTCCTACCGCTGGCAGGTATCGGAAAACCGGTATTTTTCCGACAGTGTGGTGTATACGGAGGCCGGGCCGCTGGTGCCTGTGCGCAACAAGGGAACTTATTATATCCGCCTGGAGGTGAAAACGGCCACCGGCTGTACCGCCTGGGCCCTGGACTCGGTTCAGATCGAGAACGGAAACAGTCAGCTGGTTCCGGTGTATCCCAATCCGGTGCAGGGCGAAGCGGTACTGCCCGTTACCCTGTCGCAGAACGGCGCGATCCTGCTGACCGTGTTTGACGCGATGGGCACCGAGGTGCTGCGGAAAACGGTGGCCGGTACGGCAGGCAACAATACGGTGCGTATTCCTGCCGAACAATTGCAGCGCGGGACGTATTTTGTGACCATTCGCAGCGGCGGCACGCTGCAGCGAAGCCGCTTTC
>DATAGL010000233.1:0-4360 GCA_036263755.1 Chitinophagaceae bacterium
ATCACGCCGCTCAGCCTGTACCGCCAGCGTCTGAGTCCCTACGTGTTTTTCGGGCTGGCGCTTTTCCGGAACAATCCCTATACCTACGATTCCACCGGCCTCCAGGTATTCCTGCAACCGCTGGGCACGGAAGGGCAGGGACTTCCCGGCTCCGGCACACAACTGTACAGCCGCACCCAGCTGGCCCTGCCTTTCGGCGGCGGATTGCGGTTTGCCTTCAACGATAACGTACGGCTCGGACTGGAAGTCGGCCTGCGCAAGTTGTTTACCGACTACCTGGACGATATCAGTACGAACTACGCCGATGCCGGTGAGCTGCTGGCCGTCAGGGGCCCCCGGGCGGTTTCCGTAGCATACCGGGGAGATGAAGTTCCGGGCGGCAACCCGGTTTATCCCGAAAAAGGAGCACAGCGCGGCAATGCCGAATACAAGGACTGGTATTACTTTACCGGCCTGCACCTGAGCTTCCGGCTGAACGGAAAAGGCGGCAGTCCCTTTGGCGGCGGAAGGCAGCGGCTTGATTGCCCCCGGGTGCCCTATTAACAAACTTTATTGCCCCCTGCTTGTTACTTTTGCAGGAAGCTGACACATGGCATACAAGAACCTGCAACAATTCATAGAGGTACTGGAACGCGAAGGTGAACTGGTCCGCATCAAGGAATACGTCAATCCCCATCTGGAAATAGCCGAAATCACCGACCGGGTCAGCAAAATGCCCGGCGGAGGCAAAGCCCTTCTTTTCGAGAACACGGGCTACGACTTCCCCGTGCTGATGAATGCATACGGCAGCGAGCGGCGCATGTGCCTGGCGCTTGGCGTAGAGCACCTCGATGACACGGCCCGGCAGATCGAAGGCCTGTTCCAACTCCTGGCCGCACCCAAGGAAGGGATCCTGGACAAGCTGAAGCTGCTGCCGAAGCTCGGGGAGTTTGCATCCTGGATGCCAGGCGTAAAATCCGGCAGGGGTGCCTGCCAGGAAGTGATCATCCGCGACCAGCCCGATATCACCAAACTTCCGGTCATCACCTGCTGGCCCAAAGACGGCGGGCCCTTTGTCACCCTCCCGATCATCCATACCAAAGACCCCGTCAGCGGCGCCCGCAACGTAGGCATGTACCGGATGCAGGTGTTTGGTCCGCAGCTTACCGGCATGCACTGGCACCGGCACAAGGTATCGGCCAAGCATTTCAACGAGTATAAGAAGCTGGGCAAAAGAATGCCGGTGGCCGTAGCCTTGGGCGGCGACCCGGTTTATGCCTATTCCGCCACGGCCCCGCTGCCGGAGAACGTGGACGAGTTCATGCTGGCCGGTTTCCTGCGGAAGAAAAAAGTGGAGCTCGTACGCTGCATCACCCAGCCGGAACTGGAAGTGCCGGCCGATGCCGACTTTATTATCGAAGGTTACGTGGATCCAGCCGACGAACTCATCTGGGAAGGGCCTTTCGGCGACCATACGGGGTATTATTCCCTGCCCGACTGGTATCCCCGCTTTCACATTACCTGTATCACCCATAAGAAGAATGCGGTGTACCCGGCCACCATCGTAGGTATACCGCCCCAGGAAGACGCCTGGCTGGGCAAGGCTACCGAACGGATTTTCCTGGCGCCCATGAAAATGACCATGGTGCCGGAGATCGTGGATATGGATATGCCGGTGGAAGGCGTTTTCCATAACCTGGTGATTGCCCAGATCCGCAAGGAGTACCCCGGCCAGGGCCAGAAGGTCATGAATGCCATGTGGGGCGCCGGCCAGATGATGTTCAACAAGATCCTTGTGCTGGCCGACGAAGGCGTCCGGATCCAGGATTATGAAGCCCTGGCCCGCTATGTTTTTTCCAACCTGAACCCAGCTACCGATATTTATTTTTCCCAGGGACCGATCGATGTGCTGGACCACAGCTGCTCGAAGCTGGGCTTCGGCGGGAAAATGTGCATCGACGGCACCCGCAAGTACGAGGAGGAATCGGATCCCGATGCCTACCTCGAAAACGCAGGCAGCCTGTCCCTCCACCTGCCGGACCGGTACCCGGAGATCCGATCCGTCAATACCGCGCTCCTGGGCAAAGGCATTCCCTGCCTGGTGGTTGCGGTGGACAAAAGCCGGAAGGGGCATGTCGGCGAACTGCACGAAGCCCTCGCCCGCCTGCCTGAAACGGAAGGAATAAAGCTCATTCTTTACGTGGAAGGCCATGTGGATGCCGAAGACCTGGCCGTTGCCCTCTGGCGGTTCTGCAACAACCTGGATCCCCGGCGGGACGCGCACCTGGTGAAGCGGCCTTCGCTGACCGGAAGCGACAAAACCGTGGCCATTATGGGACTGGACGGCACCCGCAAAACAAAGGAATGGGATAATTTCCAGCGCGACTGGCCCAATATCATCGTAGCCGATGACGCCACCATCTCTTCTGTTGACGAAAAATGGGGTCGGCTCGGGCTTGGTGCTTTTATTGCATCACCTTCCTTGAAGTTCAAAGGTCAGCTGTACGGGGAAGAGGCCGTTTCGGCCGGGTAAAGCCATTTTTCCAGCGGCCTGAAGGCCGGACAGGCGGCAAAGGCCATCTTCTTCGAACCGGGCGCTTCCGTTATCTTTACTACAATACCTTATTTATGAAAAAATGGTTTATGTGGGTTCTGGTCAGCGTGCTGGGGACAGCCGCTGGAGCACAAACCGCCAACAATACCCTCCTGTGGCGGATCAGCGGTAAAAACATCAGCAAGCCCTCTTACCTTTTCGGAACAATGCACCTGCTTTGTGCCGACGACCTGGTATTGAGCGACAGCCTTCAGAAAGCCATTGCCGCCTGCAACGATGTGTACCTGGAAGTGGATATGGACAACATGATGGAGATGGTGCAGCTGATGCCCAAAATGAAAATGCGCAATGATACCACCCTGTCCGACCTCCTGTCGGCCGATGAATACGCGAAGGTGAAAGCGCATTTCCAGGGAAAAGGTGCCGTGCCCTTTGCCCTGCTGGAAAAATTCAAGCCCATGCTGGCAGCCTCCACGCTGATGGAAGGATCCATGGAATGCTCCAAGCCCGTGTCCATGGAACAGCTGATCATGAAAGTGGCCAGCCGGAACGGTAAAAAGATCAAAGGACTGGAAAGCATGGCTTACCAGATGAGCATCTTCGACAGCATTCCCTATAAGCTTCAGGCCCAGCAATTGGTGAAGATGGTGGACGAACTGAAGTCGGACAAGGATAACAAGGAATTCGACGAGCTGACTTCGGCCTACCGCAACCAGGAACTGGAAAAGCTGGAAGAACTGACCCGCCGCGACAATATGGGCATCGGGAATTTTACCGAATTGCTGCTTTACCAGCGTAACCGGGCCTGGGCCGTGAAGCTGCAATCGCTGATGGGTGAAGGTCCCCTGGTCATTGCTGTCGGGGCCGGGCACCTGCCGGGAGAACAGGGCGTGATCGCCCTCCTGCGCAAAGCGGGTTATAAAGTGGAACCGGTAAAAAATGATATGATGAAAGTAAAGGCACAGGTCGGGCAACCCTGAGCCGCAACCCTATTCCTGAAATAACCCTGCCCCGGCAGGGTTTTTCTTTTTCTGCCAGGAGCGTCAGAAGCGCCATCCGGCACCCAGCTGCCCGGAATGCAGCCGGGCTTTGTAGGTGCCGTCCCGGTTCATAGCAGCCGGTCCGTTATAATGGATCCAGAAAAAAACATGCTTCCCCGCAGATAGGCCGGAGGTCAGCGAAAGCTGGGGCACCAGTTCCGGCACGTGGTAGGCCCGGTACAGGCTCCGGTTTCCGTTCCGGATCCGGTACCACCACTCCGTATTGTTCGGGAGAAGCAGCATACCGGCTCCCGGTGCCAGGAACCAGTGCAGCCGTTCCTTCTGTACCAGGCTGTACCCCACCGAAAAAGTGCCCTGCATCACCAGGCTCGATTCGTAACGGGCGAACATATTGTACCCGCCGAATGCCACGGGGCCTTCCACGTCGTAAAAATAGAAACGGGCCTGCGGGAAAAAGAGCCACCGTCCCGAACCCGCCGGTGCAAGGAAGGCCATGCCGATTGCCGGCGACACCGATGGGCGGTAGCGGGCATCCGCCGGCGCCCCTCCGTATCCGCTGCCGTTCAGGGTGTTGACGGATATACCTGCAAGGGCCACCAGGCCGGAGCGCACAGACGACCGGTTCCGTGGTAAATAAGCTGAAGCGGCTCCCTTTGATTGATTGGTCTGTACTGCTTCGTCCCTCACGGACGGAACAAGCGCCGGGGCAAATGCCTGGGCACTGCAGGGTTGGACCGCGCACAGGAACAGGGAAACCAGCAAAGGCAGGAGAATGCGCATACTGTTGGGAGTTACTACCAGAAAGATACGCTGGTTCGCGCAGGAG
>DATAGL010000234.1:0-4228 GCA_036263755.1 Chitinophagaceae bacterium
CGACATAATTCACCGAGCGGGTTTCTTCCTTCAGCTCAAATTCTTTTTTATGGTCGTTCATATAGTCGCGGATCTCGTCGGCAGATACGCTGACGGCGGTATCGGAGATCACGGCGTAGGGGATATTTACATAAGAAGCCCGGGCCATCAGGGCCGCATCGGCGTTCTGCTTTTCAATGAACCATTTGGGGAAATACACGCTGTTGGAGATCAGCGACATGTATTTATCATACAGGCGGCGGAATTCCAGGCTCTCCAGGTACTGGGCCGTCTGGGCCTTTACTTCGGCGCTCTGGTTGCGCAGGCTGATGAAGTATTGCTGGATGGCGGCGCGGTCCGGGAAGTTCTGGGCAAGATCCTGGGGCGGGTTGTCGCCAAACAGCCAGTCATTCACTTCCTTGTCGGTTACTTTAAGACCCAGGCGCTCCACCTCGGCTTTCAGGAGGGCAGTTTCCACTTCCTGGTTCCAGACGGCTTCCACGGCCTGCATGGTATTGTCATTACCTCCCTGGTTGTTCGCCTCCCGCGATTTTACTTCGGCGTCCACCTTGCGGGCGAAGTCCATATACTCGATCTTTTCGCCGTTGATGCTGCCGATGGTGGTGCTGGAGCCGCCGAACAGGTTGGACCGGCCGCTGAATGCGTCCATCACGATGAAACCCAGCAGCGATAGGGCGATCGCTATGGCCATGACGCGGGCGTACTTGTCTCTGATAGTTTGAATAACTGACATAGGTTGGTGGTAAAATTTAAAAAACGGATGGCAAAAATAGGGGAATTAACCGTATGAACAAATTGTGGAAAACCGGGGCAAACCTATATTTTTCAAGGGTTTCAACCCGTACATGGGTAAAATTTTTAAAGTTTCTTTAGGGGTTTTTCTTCGACTGTAAGATACACATTCGCGTCATCGGTGCAAGTGGTTCCCTCTCCCGCTCTTTCTCATACAAACCCTGTGTATAAGGCCTGTATTTTGTGTATAACTGTCGGATAACCTGTTTGCTTCCTGTGAACACTTGGCCGGTAATTTTCCCGGTCTCCGCGGTTCTCCCGGAAATCGTGAACTTTGCCCCGGTTATCCCGGGAAAATCCACAGGGAAAATTACGATCCGGAAGCCCGTTTCCCGGAAAGGGAGAAATGCACATTCCTGTGCACGGGAGCGTGAAACACAGTCCGACACGCTACCCCTTATGTGTATAAGGCTGGTACAATTGTTAGTAATGTATGGATAGAAGGGGTTTGTGACCTGACCAAATAAAACTTTCCCCGAATCCACAGCCCTAATAGTAATAGCTTTCTTTTAAAAATATAAAGAGTATATATAGTATTATATGGAAGAACAAATGTTGATTACCGCAAAAAGCAGGTTGGACGAGCACGGCTACCTCGACGTGGACATCGACCCCACCCTCGACCTGTTTGCCGAGATCGAGCGGCTGAAAAAAGAAAAAAACGCCGTGATCCTGGCGCACTACTACCAGGAGCCCGATATACAGGATATAGCCGATTACATCGGCGACTCACTGGGATTGGCCCAGGCCGCTGAGAAAACGGATGCCGATATGATCGTGTTTGCCGGCGTGCACTTTATGGCTGAGACCGCCAAGATCCTTAACCCCACCAAGAAGGTGGTCATCCCCGACCTGAAAGCCGGCTGCTCGCTGTCCGAGTCCTGCCCGGCACCCCTTTTCAAAAAGTTCCGCGAGCAGCACCCCGACCATGTGGTGATCAGCTATATCAACTGCAGCGCCGGTATCAAGGCTCTGAGCGATGTCATCTGTACCTCCTCCAATGCGAAGTACATTGTAGATTCGTTCCCGCCGGAACAGCCAATCATCTTTGCCCCGGACAAGAACCTGGGCGCTTACATCAACAAAGTGACCGGCCGGAACATGCTGCTGTGGAACGGTGCCTGCATGGTACACGAGATCTTTTCGCTGGAAAAGATCACGAAGCTGAAGGTGCGCCACCCGAACGCCAAGCTCATTGCCCACCCCGAGTGCGAGGAGCCGCTGTTGCGGATGGCCGACTTTGTAGGCTCGACCACCCAGCTGCTGCTGTATACCAAAAAGGACTTCGGCAGGGAGTTCATCGTGGCTACTGAAACCGGCATCCTGCACCAGATGATGAAAGAGTCGCCGGATAAGACCTTTATCCCGGCCCCGCCCGACAACGCCTGCGCCTGCAACGACTGCCCGCATATGAAGCGCAACACCCTGGAAAAGATCTATCTCTCCATGGAATACGAGCAGCCGGAGCTGATTATGGATGAAGGACTGCGGATCCAGGCCAAGAAATCCATCGACCGGATGCTGGAGATCAGTGCGCAGGCGGGATTGTAGGATTGACGATTGACGATTGACGATTGACGATTGACGATTGACGAACCAGGCTGAGGCGGCGCAAGATAGAAATTCAAGGAACAGTCATAAAAAAAGCCATCCCGACGGGATGGCTTTTTCTTTTTAGCTATGTCAACTGATCAACTTTTCAACAGATCAACTATTTTCTCCCCAGCACCTCCGCCACCACGAAACGCTCCAGTACTTCGTTCCGCCGGGCCGGGTTGAGGAACCTGGCGCTCAGCACCGATACCCGGTAGTCGTTGTGGGCAAAGATGCGTCCGGTTCGGTAGCGGGCCTGAATGTCGGGAAGTGCGGCTTCAGGTGCGGCGATCCAGACGGGTTTTCCGGTATGCAGCAGGCTGTCGTGGAAATCCTGGTGCACCGTACGGGTGTAGAAATTAAGGGACCAGCGGTAGCTTCCTTCCCAGAAATACACATGGGCCCCGTCCGCTTCCCGGTTGATAGCCGGTGCCAGCCCGTTACCCGACTGGTAAGAAAGCAACCGGGGGTAAAAGTTGGCGTTCAGGCTGAACCAGGCTAAAATGGACGTTCCGGCCGAAACCACCACCAACCGTTGCAGCCGGGTCCGCTGCTTGCGGAGCAGGAGTACCAGAATGATTGCAATGGCGATCATACCAGCGCCGATGGCCCAGTTTTGCACCGGCAAGGCCCAGGCATTCAGCAATATGGCTGCCAGAAGCACCAGGGAGCACAATACAGCCTGTATCAGGAGAAGGGTTCGGTAGCGCCGGTTATTTTGTTCCAGGAGCCAGGAAGCAGTCATTACGGCCGTTACCGGGAAGATGATATTGAGGTAGTGCGGGAGTTTGAAACCGGAAAAAGTCACCAAAAGCAGGACAACGGTAAAAGAACCGGGTGTCAGCCATTCATGCCGCCGGGTGAAAAAGCTTTTCAGCCGGCTGGCATATGTCCAGAAACCGGTCAGGCACCAGGGGGCAAAGGCCCAGAGAAACGAGTGAAAGAAGAAGAGGTAGTCATTTTTCCCCGAAGCGCCGAAAGAATCGCCCTGCAGCCGCTCGGTGTTCTGCGACCACAGGATGAACTGAACACCGGAAATGTTGTTTCGGCCCCGCACCACTTTTTCCGGATGCAGGTCGTATTGCAGGTAATAGCAATAAACCACGGGGGAAATAAAGAGGGCAAAGGCCAGCAGGATCAGCACTACCTGTCTGTGAAGCAGTACCCGCCAGGCCCGGCGGTAGGCCATGTACAGCAGCAACCCGACGCCCGGCACGGCTACGGCAATGTGGCCTTTGGTGCTGAAGCCCAGTGCCAGTCCGAGGGCCAGTCCGAGGGCGTTCGGCCACTGGCGCCTTTCGATCCACTCCACGCCCTGCCAGGTGGCCAGTACAATGGAGGCCGTCAGGATCGCATCCATCCGTACGTCGTTATTGGCCAGGATGTAGCCGAAGGCGGTGGCAACGACCAGGGCAGCCAGCCGGCCGGTTTCCTCGCCGTACAGGGTGCGTCCCAGCCGGTAGGTAGCATAGGTGCCGAGCAGGGTAAACAGGAAGGAAGGAAACTTATAGGCAAAACCGGTAACGCCAAACAACTCGTAACTGAATGCGGAGAGCCAGAAGTGCAGGTGCGGCTTGTCCAGGTAATCGCGGCCTTTGTCCATGAGGTTCACATAGTCGCCGGTGAGGTACATCCGCAGGGCAATGTCGGCATGATGCGCCGAGTCGTGGTCCATAAGCGGCACGAACAGGCCGAAAAGATACACCACGCCCAGCAGCCCGAACAGCAGCCGGTAATGCGCACGCGTCAGGAAAGGTTGCTCCACGAATTCAGATTTTCGCGCAAAGCTACGGCAAGGAGGTTAGTTCCACAGTTTACGTGTTCACCTGTTCCATCACCTATA
>DATAGL010000235.1:0-4003 GCA_036263755.1 Chitinophagaceae bacterium
ATCCACGAAAAACCGGCCGGATAAATCCAATATCAGTCAACTTCTCTTTTCCTTTTCCTCCTGAAAGCCGAACGTCCTTTTGAACAACCGGATCCATCCCTGAAAACCAAAGGCGTCCATTTCCGATGAACCCTGGCAACAAACAAAAGAACGCCTTATATATACCCCTCTTCCGGAGGGGTTTTTTAATGCCTGTAGAGCCCTAAATAAATTAATGTATTTTATAATCTGTACTTTTTTAAAGCAAAACAGAAATTTATTGGATAGTTATTGGTTTTTATTTCATCTTTTCTCCTATTTTTGTTCTAACAACATCACATCACATGAAAAAATTGAACATTATAAATAAATCGTATTCGACTTACGGTCGCTCTACCTTCACCCAGTAGCCCCGGCTACTCCGACACCACTTCTCCCCTCCGATGTTTGCCTTTCCGATTGTTTGTGACTGACGATTGCCGACAAAGCATTGTTCATCGCAAAACAACTCAACATGAAAAAGCAATTTATGCCCGTTTCTAATCCGCTGAAACGCAAACCGGTCTATTTAACCTTTTTGCTCCTGTTTTCCGGCAGCCTTGCAGCGCAGGCTCAAACGGCCGCCCCGACACCGGAAGTAACGGTCCAGGCAAAGCGCACCGCAGACAGCCAGACCCAGTGCCGGGTACAGCTGACCAATAAGGAAGGAGAGAAATTCAGTATTGCTATTGCCGACGCCAACGGTAATCGCATCTTTTACCAGGTGTACCAGGACCGTACGTTCGACCGCACGTTCCGGCTGGAAGAAGGATTGGAAGAGGAAAAGCTGGTGCTTACGATCCGGTCGCTAAAAGACCATACGGTCCAGCATTTTACGATCAACACCGAAACCCGCGTTCAGAAAGACGTAGTGGTCACCCGGCTTTGATCCCCGAAAAAGTTTCGCATAAGTTTCATATAGCAAGCAATCGGAACGGCCCTTGTTTCTACAGGGGCCTTTTTTTATCCATGCGCCACCAGTTCCCCGCGCGCCCCCGTTCCGGAAGCCGCCGGGATACCCCGGCGCTTGCTCTTCAGGTATTTCTGGTGGATCACGGCTCCCATGGGCTGCCGGTACACCTTGCTCTCTACCCATGAGATCACATCCAGGTAAGCAAAGGCACGGGTCTCGAACCGGCTTTTTTCAAACTGCTTGATTTTTTGCAGAAAACCCTCCAGGGCGCTTTTCAGCTCAGTGCGGGAAAGATGGAAGGAATGCCGCAGGAACCGGAACATCTCCTCCTCAACCACGGTCAGGTTCTCCCGCTTCGCCATGAACCGGTACACCGATTTGACCAGCGACTCGATGATCCCGAAGTTGCCCAGCTCATAATGCGCCATCAGGTGGAGCAGGCGGGCATAGCACTGCAGGTCGTTGCGCAGGTCGATGGGCTCGTTGATGATGCGCTGCAGGTAATCGATGGAGGTGGCGTAATCACCCGACCCGAAATACAGCATCGCGATCTTGTAATTGAATACGAGGATGCGGTGCGGATCGAGGTACAGGGTGAACTCCTCCAGCTTTTCCTCGATATAAGGCACCAGCGCCAGGCCCTCCGAAAAGGTACCCATCATGAAATGCTGGTTGATCCGCGCGTAATTGATATAAATAAAGCACTGCACCTTGAAATTGTCGTGGCTCTGCACGAGATGGGTGGCTGCGAATTGGTCGAATTCCTGGAGCACTTCCTCGAACCGCTGGAAATTGCGCAGGATAAAATGAGCATTGAGCAGGTTGTGCATGCTCTTGATGTACTGTCCCGTTTCCACGTTGATCATCTGCGGCTCGGCGTAAAAAAGGTCGGCCCACTTCTGCGTATAGCGGTAATACAGGAGAAAGTCCTGCCGGATATAGGCGTACCAGCAATAGCTCTGGCAGAGGTATAGGCGCTCGTAAAAACCGGCCTGGGCGTGGGCATTGGCCGGCAGGTGGGTGCGGAAAAATTCTTTCACCCCCGATTCATCGCGTTCATTGCGGGTATGGCCGTTCTTGATATACCAGCTGTACAGCTGCAGGGCCAGGTTCGACAGCTGGGTGATCATCCACCGGCGCTCGTGCACTTCATTGGCCTCTACGGCCAGGTGGTCGGCCTTGTCCTGCAGGCTGCGGGTGATGTGGAGAGTCTCGATCTTTTTTTCCAGCGAAATCACCTGGATCAGAATGGAATCCTGGTGGTAAAGCAGCGCCTGCTCTTTTACCTTGTCCAGGATCTTCAGGCTTTGCAGGTACAGTCCCTTATAGTACAGGATCCGGGCGTAATCGAGCTGCTCGTTCAGTTCCAGGTCGATGTTGTCGGTCCGCTTCAGCAGGCGCAGGCTGGCCAGCAGCTGGCGGTACAGGTGGGTCTTGAGGTTGGAGAGCTGCGGCTTTTCCGTGCCCCGCAGCTTGCGCAGCAGCACCTTTTCGTCGTACTCCTGCATTTTGTCCAGCGCGTCGAAGAGCTGAACGATTTTCAGATCCTCCTTGGCCGAGCTCCGCTTGATATAAAGCTTAAAATGCCTTTTTTCGGCCTTTTCCAGGGAATGGATCAATTGAAATAAAGTATCGGAAAAACGGTTGGGCATAATGAAATAAAACGCTTCAAAACCAATACCACAAAGGGTTTTAACAAAATCCTACAACTTTTGAGATAATAATGTTCCCGGTTATTTGTCTCCGGCAGGAAGGAATCCCGGGCTACATTTGTATTCAGGAACGCAATAAGATAGCAGGCAACCGGAAAAAATAGCAAGCAACCGGAAAAATACAGCAAGCAATCGGCAGTAAGCAAACATCAGCCTGCATCCTGACAGACCGACAATAAACTATTCATATAGCAAGCAATCGTTAGACGACCCCTGTTTCTACAGGGGTTTATTTTTTTGCAAAGTAGGGAAGAATTCCGGTATCACACAAATTCCTTTTTCTTTTGTGGAAAATTCGTGCGTGCCTCATTCCGAACTCGCGGCATTCAATGCTTCAAGACTGGCTGCATCCAGCTCCAGGCGGGCAGCGGTCACCAGCGCTTCCAGCTGCGCGGTACTGGTGGCGCTGGCAACGGGAGCGGCCACGTGCGGCTGGGCCATCAGCCAGGCCAGGGCTACAGCAGCCTGCGGGGCGCCCAGATTCCCGGACACCTCGTCCAGGGCCGCCAGGATCCGGTGCCCCCGCTCATTGAGGTATTGGGCAACCACGGTCCCCCCGCGCACACTTTGACCGGCATCTTCCGGTTTCCGGTACTTGCCGGTAAGAAAGCCGCGGGCCAGACCGAAATACGGAAGCACGGCCAGTCCGGCTTCGGCGCAGAGGGGTGCATAGTTTTTTTCGAAGCCCGAACGGTCGTAAAGGTTGTACTCCGGCTGCAGCGTTACGTAGGCCGGCAGCCGAAGCTGCGCCGCATAGTCCAGGGAAGCCCGGATGCGCTCGGGGCTCAGGTTGGAGGCGCCCAGCGCCCGCACCTTGCCCTGCTGCACCAGCAGGGCAAAGGTTTCCATCGTTTCTTCCACCGGTGTACCGGGGTCGTCGAAATGCGACTGGTACAGGTCAATATAGTCGGTTTGCAGGCGCCGCAGCGAATCCTCGACCTGCTCCAGGATGTGCCGGCGCGTCAGGTCGGGCTTACCCCCGCCCATATCGGACCCCACCTTGGTAGCGATCAGCACCTCCCGGCGCTTGCCGGTCCGTTTGAGCCAGTTGCCGATAATGGTTTCCGATTCGCCGCCCTTGTTGCCGGGCACCCAGCTGGAATACGAGTTGGCCGTATCAATGAGCGAAAAGCCCGCATCCGTAAACGCATCCAGCAGGCGGAACGAATCCGCCTCGTTCACCGTCCAGCCCAGCACATTGCCGCCAAAAGCCAGCGGCGCGAGCTCCCAGCCTGTTTTTCCCAATACCGTTCGTTTCATATCCCTGCTTTTTTTCAAAGATAGGGAGGGCCCGGGCCGATCGATGCGGTCGCGGCAATGGCTACCTTTGCACCATATAACCAATCAGCGGATGCAGGAG
>DATAGL010000236.1:0-6016 GCA_036263755.1 Chitinophagaceae bacterium
GGCGGAGTATGGCGACCGCCGTGGCTGATCAGTCCGCTATCTTCTCCGAGCTGCTGAAGGCGGGTAAAGCTACCGAATTCGGGCGGGATCACCGGCTGGAAGGCGTATCGGACTACGCCGGCTACAGGCAGGCGGTACCCCTGCGCGACTACGAAGGCTTCAAGCCTTATATCGAAAAAATCAAGGAAGGAAAACACAACATCCTCTGGAAAGGGCAGCCGATTTACTTCGCCAAAACCTCCGGCACCACCAGCGGAGTTAAATACATCCCCATTACCAAGGATTCCATCGGCAACCATATCAATACCGCCCGGAACGCCCTGCTCTGCTACATGGCCGAGACCGGGAATACCGCTTTTGCCGACGGAAAGCTCATCTTCCTGTCGGGCTCGCCCGAGCTGGAGCGGATCGGGAACATTCCTACCGGCCGCCTTTCCGGGATCGTCAACCACCATATTCCGAAATACCTGCGCACCAACCAGCTGCCTTCCTACGAAACGAACTGCATCGACGAGTGGGAAACGAAGCTGGACCGGATCGTGGCGGAAACCATCCAGCAGAACATGACGCTCATCTCGGGCATACCGCCCTGGGTGCAGATGTATTTCGACCGCCTGCAGGCGCAGTCGGGCAAAAAGATCGGCGAGCTGTTCCCGCAGTTCTCGGTGCTGGTGCACGGGGGCGTGAATTTCGAGCCCTACCGCGCAAAGCTGTTCGATTCCATCGGCCGGCCGGTGCACGATATTGAAACCTTCCCGGCCTCGGAAGGCTTTTTTGCGTTCCAGGACAGCCAGAATGCCGAAGGACTGCTGCTGAATACCGACAGCGGGATCTTCTTTGAATTCGTGCCAGCGGGGGAGATCTTCTCTGAAAACCCGACCCGCCTTTCCCTGGAAGACGTGAAAGTGGGAGAGAACTACGCCCTGATCGTCAACTCCAATGCCGGCCTTTGGGGGTATAACATCGGGGACACGGTGAAATTCGTTTCCGTCAACCCCTACCGACTGGTGGTGACCGGCCGGATCAAGCATTTCATTTCAGCCTTCGGCGAGCACGTCATCGGCGAGGAAGTGGAGCACAGCCTGCTGCGGGCCGCTGAAGCCGAAGGCGTGCGCATCACCGAATTCACGGTGGCGCCTATGATTGCGCCGGACGCCGGCAAAAGCTACCACGAATGGTTCATCGAGTTTGAACAGGCACCGGCCGACCTGGCCGCCTTTGCCCGGAAAGTGGATGAAAACCTGCGCCACAAAAACATCTATTACAACGACCTCATATCCGGAAACATCCTGCAGCCCCTGAAGATCACCCCGGTGCGCAAGAACGGTTTTATTGATTATATGAAATCCATCGGTAAATTGGGCGGGCAAAACAAGGTGCCCCGCCTGAGCAACGACCGTACCCTCGCCGGGGCGCTGGCTGCCTGGACGGAAGGCTGATGTCCCGGGCACCCGCAGCACCGATTGCTTACATTAATGTATTGACTATTTGAATGACTGATATCCACATGAACCCATCTCCGCAAGTCAAACGCATCGCCCTGTTCGGCTCTACCGGTTCCATCGGACGGCAGGCGCTGGAGGTGATTGCCCAGCATCCCGATAAATTCTCCGCAGACATCCTGACCTGTTACCATAACGAAGACCTGCTGATCGAGCAGGCACTCCTGTTCCGCCCCAACATCGTGGTGATCGGCGACGAGTCGAAATACGCCCGCGTGCAGCAGGCCCTGGCCAGTACCGATGTAAAGGTATTTGCCGGGGAGAAGGCCCTGGAAGAAGTGGCCGCCCTGGACGTGTACGATCTGATGCTTGCCGCCATTGTCGGATATGCCGGCCTGAAGCCCACGCTGCAGGCTATCGATGCCGGCAAGGCCGTAGCCCTGGCCAACAAGGAAACCCTGGTGGTGGCCGGCGACATCGTGATGCGGAAGGCCGTGGAAAAACGGGTGCCCATCATCCCGGTTGATTCGGAACACTCCGCCATCTTCCAGTGCCTTGTCGGCGAAGTACGCAACCCGGTGGAAAAAGTACTGCTGACCGCTTCCGGAGGTCCCTTCCTGGGCAAAAAGCCCAACTATCTGGTGAACGTCAAGCGCGAGCACGCCCTGCAGCATCCGAACTGGAGCATGGGCGCCAAGATCAGCGTGGACTCGGCCACCCTGATGAACAAAGGGCTTGAAATGATCGAGGCGAAATGGCTGTTCAACCTGCGTCCCGACCAGATACAGGTGCTCATCCACCCGCAAAGCATCGTCCATTCGATGGTACAGTTCGAGGACGGCAGCATCAAGGCCCAGATGGGACTTCCCGATATGAAGCTGCCCATCCAGTACGCCCTGGCCTTTCCGCGCCGCATCCGCAACGATTACCCCCGCTGCGATTTCCGCAAGTTCAACAACCTGACCTTCGACGAGCCGGACTACCGCACCTTCCGCAACCTGAGCCTGGCCATTGAAGCCCTGAACAAGGGCGGCAACCTGCCCTGCGTGCTGAATGCCGCCAACGAGATCGCCGTGTATGCCTTCCTGCGCAACCGGATCGGCTTTTTGGAAATGACCGACGTGGTGGAGCGCGTGATGCAGCGGGTGACCTTTATTGCCCAGCCCACCCTCGAAGATTATTTTGACAGCGACGGGGAAGCCCGGGGCCAGGCGGCGGATATGATCAAGCTCTAGCTCCCTAAAGCGGCGTTAATTCTGGGAAGCCCGGCGGTACTTTACAAGAACGGTATCCCGCTTGCCCGGGAATTATCAGATATTTGCGACCTTATTTGTCATTAAAAAGCCCTTCTTCCCCAACGGAGAAGTACCTTTCGGAACTATGTTTTTATTAGCTGTAGACTGGTCCGCCATCTTTGCGAACATCGGACAATTCATCCTGGCCTTTTCCATTCTGGTGGTGCTGCACGAACTCGGGCACTTCCTGCCGGCCAAATGGTTTGGCTGCCGCGTCGATAAATTTTACCTCTTTTTCAACCCCTGGTTCTCCCTGTGGAAAAAGCAGGTGGGCGAAACCGAATACGGCCTGGGGTGGGTACCGCTGGGCGGTTATGTAAAGATCGCCGGCATGATCGACGAGAGCATGGACAAAGAAGCCATGAAGCTGCCCCCGCAGCCCTGGGAGTTCCGCAGCAAGCCGGCCTGGCAGCGGTTGATCATCATGTTGGGCGGCGTAACGGTGAACTTCATCCTCGCACTGGTGCTTTTTGTACTTATTCTCTGGGTCTGGGGCGAGCAGCGCCTGCCGATGCAGAACCTGAAGTACGGATTGTCGGCCGATTCGCTGGCCCTTTCCGTAGGCCTGCGCGACGGCGATATGGTGAAGGCGCTGAACGGAAAACCTGTCAAGTATTACGGCGAGATGATCAAGGACCTGGCCTACAGTGAAAAAGCCGAGCTCCTGGTGAACCGCAACGGAAAGGATACGCTGATCCGGCTGCCCGAAGGCACGATTAAAAAATACACGAAGAACCAGCTCCGCGGCTTCCTGACGCCCCGGATGCCGGTACTGGTAGACAGCGTGCCGGCTGAAGTAAAATTCAGCAGCGGCCAGCTTCAGAAAGGCGACCAGATCGTAGGGATCAACGGCCAGCCCACCGTGTACTTCGGCGAGTTCGACCGGGTGAAGCGGAAGTTTGCCAACCAGAACATTACGCTCAGCGTGCTGAGGGGCGGCGATACGGCGCAGGTAGGCGTGAAGGTGAATGAAAAACAGCAGATCGGTTTTCTGCCCGTAGCGCCCGATAAGATCTTCACCACGGAAAAAATCGATTACTCTTTTGGCGAGTCCATCCCGGCCGGTGTTTCCTACGGGATCGAGCGCCTCAAGGATTATATTACCGGTATCGGCCTGCTCTTCACTTCGAAAGAGCACGATGTAAAAGACAGCCTTGGCTCAGTTATTTCCATCGGCAAGACCTTTGGCGGTTCCTGGGACTGGCAGCGTTTCTGGACGATGACGGCCCTGTTTTCCATCATCCTGGCCTTTATGAACATCCTGCCCATCCCGGCCCTGGACGGCGGGCATGCTCTCTTTACCCTGGCTGAGATGATCACAGGCCGCAAGCCTTCCGACAAGTTCATGGAATACGCCCAGATGGTGGGTATGGTGCTGCTTCTCGGACTGATGCTGTATGCGTTTGGCCTGGATATCTGGCGCATTTTCCGGTAGGGGAGGAAGTTCGTTTACCAGTTCCTTTGTTCACGAGTCCGGTTTGCCGTTTTAAGTTTAAGGTTTTCTATAGGCGGATTGCCACAATTAAAGCATAAATTTGTCTCTGGTGGATAGACGGTTCGCAAATCGACAATCGTAAATCGTCAATCCATCTGAGTACGGCCGATGTACACCGTGCACCACACATCGTACATCATCCTGGGGGTGTTTGGTTTTGACAGCATAGATCTTTGAAAGTGTAAGCATGCCGAGCGTTGGATAATTAGCTCGTAAATCTGAATATTCGAACTACAAATGGCGAATCTAACTTTGCCATGGCTGCCTAATTAGTAATTAGCGCATCCATTATGGCCGAGGGCGCGGGCTTATCTGTGCCAAGCCCCTCCGCTTAATCAAAAAGAAACAGATTGCTGCAAGGGAAGGCTGTGACCCTTGCTTAAGACCATCCAGCTACGGAAGGGGTTGGTTTGTTCCGTCCCTGCCTCCTCCCGACAAACAATTCGGAAATAAGCATGTAGAAAGCTTTTGAATGTCATGTTTGGACACCGGTTCGATTCCGGTCACCTCCACCTTACCGGACAACTCAACATTTTTGAAGAGTTGTCCGGTTTTTTTATGCCCTAAACCCTTGTCTGTGGCGAGTATCAGCAGAAGTGCTTCATTGATGCGAGCGGTTCGATATTCATTTCCTTCAACAGCATTTTCAGGAAAGACCAGCAGTCTGCTTACTGCGCAGACCAACCGCCATCTATAGGTATGGCCGTACCGGTGATGGTGCCTGAAGCTTCTGAAGCCAGCAATAAACACAAGGAAGCAATGGCTCATATCGGAACAAATTCTTTTGCGGCCTGCTTGGCCAGGATCACCTTTTCAACAACGTCCCCTTCGGAGAGCTGGTGAAGACGGGCCTGGTCAGCAATCTGCTTTTCCATCAGGGGCGTCCGTACATAGCCCGGGCAAACAGCATTGCAGGTGCTGCCGCCAGCTGCCCCTTCCAGGGCTGTGGTTTTGGTAAATCCCACCAGCCCATGTTTGGCCGCTACATACGCACTTTTATATTCCGAGGCAAATAATCCATGGGCCGAAGCGATGTTGATGATCCTTCCGAAACGTTGGTTTTTCATCCCCGGCCATACCGCTTTAGTTAAATGGAATGGCGCCGTAAGGTTCAGGCCGATGATCCTTGTCCCAGGCAGAAATACTTGTTTTACGGAGTGGCATCTGCATCTGGCTAACCTTGCTCATATATTTCCCCCAGCGCTCTGCCATATCAGACATGGCGTCCATAGTAGGTATGTCCCCTTTGGTTGTACTGCCCATAAAGGGTGCAAAGCATCGCTGGGTGGCACGCATTATGCCGGAATACCAGTTTTGGGAACTCTGGGGATTTATTTGGGACATGGCCTGGAAGAAGGGAATGCTGTTCCCGCTTAAAGTACCGAAACTTTGGGATGTATTTCCCATAGTATTGGTCCACAAATACATGAACTGTCTGTACTGGTTCATAAAGCCCTGCATGATAGCTTCCTGGTCAATACCGAAAGCTTGTCCACGAATGAGCGGAAGGCCGCCGGGTCGATAGCTTTCCAAAAGTCATGAGGGTTGAATGAATTGTTCTGCCTCTGTCCGGATACAGCTATCACAAATGAAACAGGTGCGGGTAGATGTCCATGCTGTTGAGCCTGTTGTTGAATGCATCCCGGGTAGTTTGATGACCAAAACGGGTTGATGGTACCAGAAGACATATTGTTGAGCATGGACTGGTATCCTTTCATCCATTGCTGCTGCATGGTACCGACGCCTGCCGACATCCGGTTCTGGCCACCGCCCCACTCATCAGT
>DATAGL010000237.1:0-2408 GCA_036263755.1 Chitinophagaceae bacterium
CTTATCGATCTGGCTGATCATGGACTGGCGGGTTACTTTCTTCCCCTTGGTGGCCGGCTTAACCGGGGACATATTAACACCATTGACTTCCACGCGGGTGGCAAACCAGGTAGTATGCAGCCGGGGAACACCCATGCCCAGGATCATGCCGGGCAGACCGTGAATACTCTCGGGTCCGCCAGGTACCAGGATTTCTTCCGTATAAAAAGCGAAAACGGCGATGCTGTCGTTCATGATTCCGATCGCCTTTCGGCATTCGTACCCGGCAATGATGCGGGTATCGGCCGTCAGCTTCCATGCAATCTTGGCCAGGCTGTCCTCAATGAGGAACGTTTCCTCGAACACAGGTTTCTGGGAAATGGTTTTACCCTGTGTGAAGTCGGTATAGACTACGTTCTTGTCCGCCATGGGCCGGTACCAGGAGCGGGAATCGGTTTCCACTTCACGCCCGGGCTTATAAACGGCCGTGGCTGTGTCCCCGATGAATTCGGAATAGGTAATGGACGTTACCGGCAGCCGTTCCTTGATGCGGTCGTACCATTCCGGCTCCACCTCTTTGTACAGCTGGTGCACATACACCGTTTTTTCAAATTCAATTTTTACGCGGCCGAAAAAGGTGGCCTGGGCCTGAACTCCGGATCCAAAAGCGACAAGGAGGAGGGCAGCGATGACTATTTTTTTCATGACGTTTATTTTTGGCCGGGCATTTTGTTGAAGGTCCATTCGAAACGCAGCATGACATACCGGGCGATGCGCTGGTAGCGGTCTTCCGAAATCATGTTGCTGGTGATCTGGCGGCTGAAACCCTGGTTCTGGTTCAGGAGGTCATTGGCCGACAGAAATATTTTTCCGCTCTTGTCCTTGAACACCTGGTAGGAGAGGTGCGCATTCCACAGGATGATGTTCTGGCGGAGGTTCAGGCCCGGGAAGCTGAAGTTGTCCGGCAGCTTGAACTTTTCCCGCAGCTCAAAATTCGTTTCCGACCAGAGTTCCAGTTTTTTGGTAAGGTTCAGTTTTCCTTCCACACGGCCGCCGTAGGAGAAATAGTTGTTGTTGATAGGGGTCTTCAGGGAGGAATTGGACAGGTTATAGCCGCCTTCGGGGCTGATGTGGATGCTGTACTTTTCCGAAACCTCGTAACGGATGCCGTAGCCGAACTCAAAGGTGGCATAGTCGGTCCGCACTTTCTGGCCCTGGACAAAGTTGTTGTACCGGCCGCCATTGCCGCTGGTGCGTACGGTATGGATCCATTTCTTTTCACCTTCACCGTGGTTCCATTCGGCCCAGTACCAGATGTTCTTGTTACCGTCCACATTCACCGGGCGGTAGGTACGCTTTCCCGTGGCTACGTCGAAGTTATTTTCATTGGTGATGGCATTCTCAGTGACGTTGTAGGAAGCGTTGATCCAGATGCCCCTGCCGGTAAGCACTTTGTAGCTGTTGTAGAACATCGAGATGTTGT
This sequence comes from Chitinophagaceae bacterium, assembly GCA_036263755.1. Classification (GTDB taxonomy): domain Bacteria; phylum Bacteroidota; class Bacteroidia; order Chitinophagales; family Chitinophagaceae; genus Flavisolibacter. The sequence continues at coordinate 1,463 of DATAGL010000237.1, forward strand.
GCGTGAAGCTCACCTTCAGATCGGGATTGCCAATGAACAGGTTATTCGGGTCGGTATTGTCCCGGAACGGCTGCAGCTGGTCGATTGTCGGCTGCCGGGTGGTGCCCCGGTAGTTGAACGAGATGTTGGAGTTTTGCTTGAGCATGTACCCGAAGGAAGCCTGGGGGGTGATATTGCGGAAGTTATACACCTTGCGCGCCTGCGAATCGATGTTGAACAGGTTGAGCTTTACTGCTGACAAACCGGAGCCGAAGGCAAACTTTACTTTCTTGGTAAAGTACTTGCCGATCAGGATACCGCCGTTGGAGGCCACGTCCAGTTCGAACCTGTTCGAAAACTGGGGGTCCAGGGTCTCGTATTTTCCGTTGTTCGATTTATTGAATGATTCTTTTACCGACTTTGAGCTGTTGTCGTTGTGGCTGTATTCGGTCACGATCGACCATTTGGCGTTCAGCGGTTCGGTATAGGTAACCTTGCCGCCCCAGGTAACCGAATGCCCGTTGAACCGGCGCTGCTGATCCACGATGGAGTCCTGGTCCACCACACCGCCTTCGTAGGTCCGGATCTGCGCGTAATTGAGCCCGCTCAGGTCATCTTCCGTGTAGCCGAAGCGGAAGGTGGCCAGCAGCTGGCGGTTCTTCTTTTTAAAGAGCTGCTTGTACTGCAGCTGGTTGTCGCTCTGCAGCCGGTCGTTGAGCCGCTCGGTGTACCGCCGTGTATTGTTCAGCAGTTCGTTCTTGCCGTTCAGGGCAGAGAAGAACGTGGAATCTTCGTAGGTGGTGCGCTTCATAGTACCAGTGGTGGTAAGCTTGAAGGAAGTCAGCGAGTCCAGCTTCCATTCGTAGCGTGCGTTTGCGGCGTGCTGCTGATTGAGGCCGCTGGAAAGGGTGCGGGTACTGTTGTACAGCGTGCTGCCGGGCAGTATGTTCTGCACCACGTTGTTGCC
>DATAGL010000238.1:0-4198 GCA_036263755.1 Chitinophagaceae bacterium
TGTTGAAATCACTGAGCAGCGGGAAATTCAGGCCCTGCTCTTCGCGGTACCGGGAAAGGGTATAGAGTGAGTCGGCCGAGATGCCCAGGGGCTGCGCGTCGACTGCTTCATATTGCTTCAGCGTATCGCGCACCGAGCACAGCTCTTCGGTACAGGTGGAGCTGAAGGCAAAGGGGAAAAACAGCAACAGGACGTTCTTTCCTTTGAAATCCGAAAGGCTGACCCGGTTCTTTTCCGAATCGTACAGGGTAAAATCAGGTGCCGGTTGTCCGATCTGCAGGCTCATACAGTTTTTTCTAACGTAACAAGGAATCTGATGCAAAGTTGTGGCCAGCCCGGTCAAAAATTTTCGCGGAAAGGAATGAACTGCAGAAAAAAGGTTATGAAGCGCAGGAGGATCAGAACCGGGGGCAGTAGAGGGCATTAATGGAGGAACTTTCCCGGTCCAGGAAGCCTACATAGGAAATTCCCAGTTCAAAGCCGCCCCGCCCGTGGGAGGAAGTTTTCAGGGTAGAAAGGTTCACATCATAGCTGAACGACAGGGAAAAGGGATTGTAATCGAGGCGGATCACGGGGATCAGCGCATCGTTCCAGCGCAGGAAGGCCCCGCCGTGCAGGGTGTACAGGGGTTGTTCGAGGTCGCCGCCGAGCTTGATGCCGTAGAGGGCGCCGGCCACCGTTTCGGAAAAGGGGCCCTGAACCGTCTGGTCGGCCTGCAGGGTGATGTAGCTTTCCGGGGTCACCGAGAACCGGATGCCGGCCGATGCCACCCATTTCGGGTCAAGGGTCACCGTACTGTTCCGGTAGAACGAATTGCGCGGCCGGGTAAAGTGGTGATAGGCCAGTCCGGCGAACAGGTTGTTGTCGGGATTTGCGTTCAGGTTGGAGTTATAGGAAAGGCCAACGGCCGCATCCATATAGGTATAATTGGGCGCCGCAAAGGTTTCGCCGTCGCCCATGCCGTCGTACTGGCTGTTGGTGGTCATTTTGGAACGGTCGATCCGGCGGTTTACCGGTCCGCCCATAAAGCCGAGCGACAGGTAGCGGTTGCGGTCGGGACTGAGCGATTTATGGTAATTGAGCGCCGGCAGCACGTGGGTGGAAACCCAGGAAACCGAGCCCGATCGGTCGTAGAGCACCTGCAGGCCCGTGGTGACAAAGTCGTCGCCCCTGCCCACCGGCATTTTGTATTCGGCATTGAATGATCCGGTCTTATAGGCGTTGGTCACGCTGTTCCACTGGTCGCGGTACACCGCCTGCACGCGGATGTCGCCGGAAAAGATGCCGGCCAGCGAGGGGTTGCGCAGCAGCGGCGCCTCGAAGAACTGCGAGAAATGGATGTCCTGGCCGGTAGCCGGCACCTGGAGGAGGCAGCCGGCCAGCAGGCTGGTAAGGAGTTTATGCAAGTTGCTTCTGCGCATGGTTACATTATTGAATCAGGGCTACGTTGCCGTCAAACCGGATCACTTCCCCGTTTTCACAATAGACTTCCACCTGGTAAACGTATACATCCGGGTGGGGCGGCCCATTGCGGAAGCGGCCGTTCCAGCCATAGGCCGGGTCGTTGGCCGGGAACTCGCGTTTTTCGTAAACGATTTCGCCCCAGCGGTTAAACACCCGGAGGGCTTTTACCCGGGCCAGGCCCTTTCCGCGGACGTAAAACAGGTCGTTGCTGCCGTCGCCGTTGGGAGAGAAGGTATTGGGCACAAATACGTTACCATTCTTGCAGATCACCAGGATCTGTACTTCGGCGCTGTTGCGGCACCCGTTGAGGTCCTCGAAATCCACCACGTACTTCGTATTGAATTTCGGGCTCGCCTCAGGCTGCGGGCAGTCGGTACAGGATAGTCCGGCCGGCGGGGTCCAGGTGTAGCGGACCACGTTGGAATCGAACTGCGCCGGGATGACCGCCGGGAAGCCCGGCTGGATGGTCATGGTGCCGGGCATATCGGCCCGGGGCAGCGGGTTTACCCGGATGTTTTTCAGGGCGGTGCCCCGGCAGCCGCTGCTGTTCACCGCCGTCAGGGTAAGGGGGAAGGTGCCCGGCCGGTCGTAGCGCTGCACGGGCAGGTCCTGCTCGCCGTAGGATTGCCCGTTGGGCAGCTGCCAGGTCCACTGTACCTGCGAGGTATCGGGTATGCGGAGCCGGCCCAGGTGGTCGATAGAGTTGTTGACGCAGATGATGGAATCGCCCCCGATCAGCACCGTTGGGCTGCGCACCACGCGGATCAGGGTATCCATCCGGGCCGAGCACCCGATGTCCGTCCGGACGTTGAGGGACACCCGGTATTCGCCCGGCTCGTCGTAAAAATGACTGGTGTCCTTTGCCTGGGCGGTCTGCCCGTCCCCGAAATCCCAGGTATAGGTGCGCACGTCGTCGTTGAAGGTAGTGGAGTCGGTGAACTGCACCAGGCCGCTGTCGCACATCAGGTCACGGTCGGGCTTGAATTTCACCAGGGCGCCCCGCACATGGATGGTATCCCGCCCCTGCGCTACCAGCGGAGGGCAGCCGGCCGGGTCAAAGATGAGGAGCTTGGGAACAAAGTCCCCGTAGGTATTATACACGTGTGTGGTGTCCGGCAGCCGGCTGTTCGAAATATTGCCGTCGCCGAAGTCCCAGGTATAGGGTAGGGTTTTAACGGCAGACGACCCGGCAAAGGACACCGGGAAGGGGCTGCACTGCAGGGAGGCCCGGTAGCTCAGGGCGATCGATGTATCGTACAGGGTGATGGTTGTTTTGGCCGAGTCGACACAGCCGCCGAAGCCGCGCCCCGTCAGCTTCACTCTGTAGGTTCCGGGAAGCGTATAGAAGCGGGTCGGGTTCCGTTCGCGGCTCGTGCCCCCATCGAGGTCCCAGACGAAGGATTCCAGGTAGGTGGAAGTGTAGCGGAAATTCACTTCGAACGGATTGCAGAAAGAAACGGTATCCTTTACGGAGAACGAAACCTGCGGGCGGTAGACCTGGACCGGGAACCGGGTGGTATCGGTACAGCCCCGGGCATCGGTTGCCACCAGGCGTACGCTGAACGTGCCGGTATCGGCATAGGCGTGCACCGGGTTGACCGCGGTGGAAGTACGTCCGTCGCCAAAATCCCAGGCCAGCGAGCGGTATTGCGTGGAGGTGTTCGTGAACTGGTTGTCTGACCCGGGACAGGTACGGGCTCTGTAGGTAAAGCCGCTCAGGGGCCGGGTGGTGGTGATGGCATTGGGCACGTAGAAGTCGTCGGTGCACCCGGCAGCATCCGTAACCGTCAGGCGTACCGAGTACCGGCTGCTGTCCTGGTAGGTATGGGTAATGCTGGGGGTTGCCGTCGTATAGGTTGTTTCCGTTTCGTCGCCAAATGCCCAGTGCCACCGGGTGATGGGGTGGGTGCCGTCGGTCGTCGACAGGTCGGTGAACACCACCGGTAAACCCGTGCAGATGTTGCGGCTGTCCACCCGGAACCGGGCATCCGCCCCGTTGATCTGAACTACGTTGGCTTCGGTATAGCGTTTCTGGCAGCCATAGATGTCGGTGGTCACCAGCGTTACATCGTACCGGCCGCTCTGGGTGTGCACGTACCGCGTACTGGGGCTGGTAGTGGTCTGGGTGATGCCGTTGCCGATGGTCCAGCTGTAGGACGTGATCATGGATTCTTCCGTGTTCCGGGCGCTGTAGGTTACGGAGCTGCCCCGGCAGGCGGTATCCTTGTTCGAAACCAGCTGCACCTGGTCGGGCAGGATGAGGACCGTTTGCGTGGAGGAATGGCTGCAGTTCCCGTTGGTCACCGTCAGCGTAACCGGATAGGACCCGGTCCGGGCGAAGGCGTGGCTGGGACTGCGGTCCGTGCTTTCACCGCCGTCGCCGAAGGTCCATTTCCAGGAAGTGGCGCCGATGGAGCTGTCGCTGAAGCGGAACAGCAGCCGGTTGACGCAGTCGTACCGGAACCCGAAATTGGCAATGGGCGGTTTGATGTGTACGTATTCTTCCTTGCGCAGCGTATCGGGGCACCCGCTGTTGTAGGCGATCAGCTGTACGAACAGCTTTCCCGTATCGGAAAACATATGGGTCACCGTGGCGCCGGAAGCGGTACCGCCATCGCCGAAGGACCATTCCCAGCGGTCGGCCGGGGCGGATTCGGAAGTGAAGGTCACAGGAGTAAGCGCACATTGCTCCAGGGGCGTGCCCGAAAAGGCGGTAACCGGTTTGGTGCCTATC
>DATAGL010000239.1:0-3405 GCA_036263755.1 Chitinophagaceae bacterium
CGATGACCACCCCGGCAGCCGTGCCCCGGATACGCTCCCGGTAGTCTTCACCGGAAGCATTAATTACCTCGGGCTCCTTTTTCCAGTATTCTTTCAGCAGGATCCGCGCAAGTGCCACGGAGGTGCGGGACTGGTAATCGAGGTACAGCTGATCCACCTGTTCGATGGGCACTTCGCTGAAGATACCTACCGAAGCCACCGGTCCGTCGCAGCCAATGCAGTAATCGGTCACGATTTCGGCTCCCGGGAGGCGCAGCAGGGCGGCCACGGGAATAAGGCCGAGGTCGGCACTCCCGTCGATGAGCATGCCGGCTATTTTCGAAGGATAGTCTTCCAGCAGGTCTATTTCACCGGCCACCGCGTGACGGCGGATGCCGTACAGCAGGGGTTTGGTATTCAGGTAGGATACGGCGGCCACTTTAATCTTCCTCAAATCGTTTACTTTTGCCCGCAAAGATAGAACGACCGCGCATTATGGAACTCACCCCCCTTTCCGCCCTTTCGGCCATCGACGGCCGGTACCGCCACCAGGTGCAGCACCTGGACGAATACTTTTCCGAGTACGCGCTGATCCGGTACCGCGTGCTGGTGGAAATCGAATACCTGCAGGCGCTGGCAGCGGGTGGCTTCTGCACCCTGGCCCCGGCCACCGTGCGGGCGCTGAATGCCCTGAAGGAAGGCTTCAGCCCCGAACAGGCCGCGCAGGTAAAAGAGATCGAGAAAGTGACCAACCACGATGTGAAAGCGGTGGAATACTTCCTTAAAAAAGAGCTGGAAAAAATGGGGGAAACCGCAGCACTCGAATGGGTGCACTTCGGTCTGACTTCCCAGGACGTGAACAATACGGCCATTCCCCTTTCCTGGAAGCACGCCCTGGAATTTGAATACCTGCCTTCCCTCCTCAACCTGAACCAGCAGCTGAAGCTGCTGGCCCGGCAGTGGAAGGACATACCGATGCTGGCCCGTACCCACGGACAGGCAGCCTCCCCTACCCGGCTGGGTAAGGAAATCATGGTGTTTGTGGAGCGCATCGAGAACCAGATCGAGCTGCTCATCCAGGTGCCGTTGTCCGCCAAGTTCGGCGGCGCCACGGGCAACTTCAATGCCCACACCGTAGCCTATCCCGAAACCGACTGGATCGGGTTTGCCGACCAGTTCGTGGAAGAAACTCTTGGCCTGCAGCGCTCCCGCTTTACCACGCAGATCGAGCATTACGACAACCTCGCCGCGCATTTCGACAACCTGCGCCGCATCAATACGATCCTGATTGATTTTTGCCGGGACACCTGGACCTATATCTCGATGGATTACTTCAAGCAAAAAACAAAGAAAGGCGAAGTAGGCTCCTCGGCCATGCCGCATAAAGTGAATCCCATCGATTTTGAAAACGCCGAAGGTAACCTCGGCGTGGCCAACGCCCTTTTCAGCCACCTGGCCGAAAAGCTGCCTGTATCCCGCCTGCAGCGCGACCTGACGGATTCCACCGTCCTGCGCAATATGGGTGTACCCTTTGCCCACACGCTCCTCTCCTTCCGCTCCATTGAAAAAGGCCTGGGCAAACTGGTACTGAATGAAGCCAAAATCAAGGACGACTTAGAAAACAACTGGGCCGTTGTGGCCGAAGCCGTACAAACCATCCTGCGCCGCGAGCAGTATCCCAACCCCTACGAGGCCCTGAAAGAACTCACCCGCGGCAAAGAAGGCATCAACAAGAATTCCCTGCACCAGTTCATCGACAGCTTAAAGGTGTCCGCTAAAATCAAGAAGGAACTGAAGGCGATTACACCGGCGAATTATGTGGGCGTGACGCCGGAGTTTTGAGGAGGTACGGTTTACGATGTACGATGTACGGTGTGTTTACAGGTACCGAGGAGTTCTTTAGGTAGCGACATGGTTTCGCGCAAAAGAATCGCAGATGGCGCTGATGGTGCGCTGATAACGCTGATAATTCCTTATGCGTAAGCTGCCTACTATCGCATAAAAATCCTCGTTTGGAGCATTCTTTAGGTTTTCCAGCGCCTTCCCGCCTTGGCGGAACAAGCGCCCGCGCAGAAAGGTCAAATTAGAGAACAAAAGCACGCTCTCCTGTGCCTAAGCCAAGCATCAAACTGAACGAAAGTATGCGCGCTGGCCGCCTGCCCACGCGGAGCGATTGGGGCAGGCTTGAACTTTTTTGGTTCTTTTTTGCTTCAAGGCAAAAAAGAACGTAAGCACAACCTGCGGAGGACCGCCAAAAGAAAAGAACCCACCTGATGAGTAAAGCCCTTGCAGCTTGTAGCTTGAAGCTTGCAGCTAGTAGCTTGCAGCTCCCCGCTCTTCCAAATCCCAGAATATTCCGCTATTTTGCCTCCACCAAAACAAAATAATGATACTCAACCTATTCGACTGGTTCACCAACCTCCAGGGCTTTGAGCTCATCCTCTGGTGCATTGCCCTCCTCTTTTCCCTCCTTTTCGTGATCCAGACCGTGATTTCCTTTATCACGGGAGGCGACGGCGACCTGGATGGTGACGGCTTCGCGGCCGATGCCGGCGACGGGTACCAGTTCTTCACCATTAAAAACATGATCGCCTTTTTTACCATGTTCGGCTGGGCTTCGCTGGCGGCCTATAAGGGCGGACTGGGGAACGGCCTGTCCGTGGTCATCGGACTGTTGGCCGGCACCGGGATGGTGGGTTTAATGTATGCGGTCATGCGCAACACGGCAAGGCTGCGCAACAACGGGACCCTACAGCTCAAAAACGCAGTCAATGTGATCGGGGAAACCTACCTGCGCATTCCCGGCGACCGCGGCGGCATGGGCAAGATCCACATCCAGGTACAGGGCCGCCTGATGGAACTCGACGCCATGACCGATGATGCACAGGATATTGCCACCGGGCGCCCCGTGCGGGTGCTGTCGCAGCTGAACAGCAGCATTTTAATGGTCACCGCAAAATTGTAACCACCTTTTTTCAATTTCTTCTATCTTATAGCCATCCATTTCATCAAACACCAAAACTATGAGCGGGTATTTATTACTGGTGATCGCTGTGGCGGTCCTATTTCTATTCATTCTTATTTTTTCGCTGTTCAGCCGGTATAAGCGCTGTCCTTCCGACAAGATCCTCGTAGTCTACGGCAAGGTAGGCAAAGGCACCGAGGGCAATCTGAGCGCCCGTTGTATCCATGGCGGTGCCGCCTTTATCTGGCCCATCATCCAGGACTATTCCTTTCTCGACCTGACCCCCATGTCCATTGAAGTGAACCTGACGAGCGCCCTTTCCAAACAGAACATCCGGGTGGACGTACCCTCCAAGTTCACCGTGGGCGTATCCACCGAGCCGGGCGTCATGGAAAACGCCGCCGAGCGCCTCCTGGGCCTGCAGCGCCAGGACGTGCATTCGCTGGCCAACGACATCATCC
>DATAGL010000240.1:0-10806 GCA_036263755.1 Chitinophagaceae bacterium
TTGCGGATTAAACCGGCTAAACTCCAAACAGCCTGATCCTGTTTCGTCCATACTGTTTGCAGGTTCCATATGAGCAGTATCCTGGAAAGTCCTGAAGCTGCCTGATCCTGCAATTTAGGCCTATTTCCGTTCTGCCATATTTCTGCTACCTTGTTCAAATGAATACGCAAAGGATCGTGGATCAGCCTAATCTCATTATAGAAGCTGTTGTCCGTGAAAAGTGGCTGGAAGTCACATGGATCGGTGAGATGAGTGAACATGAAGTAATGGCTGGCTGTTCTCAGATTGAAGAAGCCATGGTGCAAACGGGCTTTGCTAAAATAATTAAAGATGTTCGGCGCGTTACCACTCTTTGGGACTCCAGTGTAGAATGGGTGAACGAGTATTGGATGCCGCATATATTTAAGCTGGGTGGTCGTTACATGGCCATTATTGCACACGAAACGCCTTTGCACAAGCAACTCATTGCGGGCTATGTACAAGGGATTATAAATGGCCCTATACTTAAAATCTTTGAAACAAAAACAGAGGCGGAAGAATGGATCCGCCATTTCTGAGGCTGGCACCCATTTCATTTCTTTATTTGTTTTTCCATCATTACCTCCTTTTCCCTTGATGCAGGTTGACCCGAGCGCAATCCTGATATAGCGCACAAGTCCATACCGATACAGGCTGGCCTATGAGGCCGGCTGCGGCATTTTTCCATCTAGCCAAACATGGCCACCTGTTGACGATCCGGATTGGTGGTTACATCAGACACTTGCTTAATACCAAAACCCGTGCTTATCACATCGAGGTCTTCACTGCCGGAATATCAGAGCGAAGGGTACAGGTGACCCCTCCATCTTCTCCATATATTATGACGCGCTGCATACTATTCGGCGTTTTTCATATGCCAGATAGCGCAATACTTGCATTGTTCAGGAAATGAGGACATCGCATGTGCATTGAAATGTTTCCAGGTTTGCGGTTTTCCCATTCTACCCGCATTAACAGCGTTGACTTTTGTCAATGCTATTTCTTGCCTGCAGGCATTGGAGGAGGGTACTGCCTTGTGGTAGCTTTGTTCTATCAATCAAAAAAAAATAACAACAAATGAAAAATCAACAAACCCCATCCAAGGCCTTGCACATCGCTCTTTGGATTGCACAAGTACTCCTGGCGGCCATGTTCCTGATGGCCGGATTTATGAAGCTCTCCCAACCCATTGAACAACTCTCCCAGATGCTGCCCTGGGCAGCACAGGTACCGGAGTCGCTGGTGCGGTTTATTGGCCTGGCAGAACTGCTGGGTGCGGTGGGTTTGATATTGCCGGCACTTCTACGCATCAAGCCCCAACTGACGGCCTGGGCGGCTATCGGGATCGCTATTATTATGGTGCTTGCCACCTTTTTCCATATTTCCAGGGGTGAAACTTCCGCCATCGGCATGAATATTATTATGGCTATACTGGCGGCCTTTATTGCATGGGGACGGTTTAAAAAAGCACCTATCAGGGCCAAAGCATAATCAATATGCAACGAAAAACATTTTTAAAAGGCACGTTGGCAACTGTTGCATTAGGGAGCCTGGGCTATTTCTCTACCAGGGCCACTGCTTCACAGCTGACTCATCAAAGAAAATCTATGACCCCCGAATTAGCAACCTTTGGAGCCGTACACCTCAATGTTACCAACCTTGAGCGGTCTGTTCAGTTCTGGAAAGAATATATAGGAATGCAGGTCCGGACTGTGACCGCTGAATTTACTGAAATGGGAACCGGACAAACCACCCTGGTGGTGCTTTACCCAACGGCCAAGACACGTTATAAAAACGGTTATAGCGGCCTCTACCACCTTGCCATACACCCGTCCACAGAAGGAGAATTTGCCCGGGTGCTCGCAAGACTGATCCAGAAGCGGTATCCTATATCCCCAACGGATCACACCATGTCCAAAGCGATCTATATGGAAGATCCGGATGGAATTACCGTAGAAGTCACCCTGGAAACTCCGGACCGGCTGGAGCGGATTGAATTCGGCAACCGGGGCCCTGTGGCCATTGATAAGGATGGAACTGTACGCAGTGCGTCGGCACCTCTGGACGTCGAATCCGTATTGAGCGCGCTGCCGGACCATGATCTGGGCCGAGGCCTGCCGGATGATACCAAGGTTGGACACGTGCACCTGTACATATCCAACCTGGACGCTGCCAATCAGTTTTATAAGGGTTTGGGGTTTCTGCAGAACATGTATCAACCACAACTGGGAGCAGCCGACCTGGGGGCAGGCGGTGCTTTCGGACACCGGGTGGCGATCAATACCTGGCAGAGCCTGAACAAGCCGCAAGCACCGGAGGGCACCGCAGGAATGCGGTACTACACGATTGTTTTTGATTCTGCTGAACGCCTGAAAAAGGCCCTCCAATCTTTACCTGCCGTGCAGGAACAAAACGACGGGTACCTGGTTTCTGACCCATCCGGCAATAAGGTTCTTCTTAAAGCGTAGTTGTTTCAGCTTAGGGACCTTCTTAAAAAAACAGAAAGTAAGTACATAAAACCATCAGTAAAGTAAAAAATCATGAAAGCAGCCTACATTGAACAGTACGGTGGTACCGACGCCATCAAGATCGTAAATGACTTTGTTCAGCCTGCGCCCGCAGCGGGCCAGGTACTGGTTAAAGTACATGCGGCAAGCCTTAACCGGATCGATACCATCTTGCGTGCCGGATACCTGCAACAGATGATGCCGCTTCCTTTCCCTTCAATCGTAGCGGGTGATTTTGCCGGAACGGTGGCCCAGGTGGGCGAGGGTGTTACCGGTTTTTCAAAGGGTGATGAAGTGTACGGGCATTCCGGTGCACTCGCCGGCGGCAGCGGTGCTTTGGCCGAGTTTACAGTAGCGGCAACCGGAAAAGTTTCTGCTAAACCGGCCTCTGTGAGCATGGAAGAGGCCGCATCCCTTCCGCTTACAGCCGCCAGTGCGTTGCAGGCCATAGAAGAGCATATAGGGCTTCAGGAAGGTCAAAAGATCCTGATCCATGGGGGTACCGGTGGCATCGGAGCCATAGCGATCCAGCTCGCCAAACACCTGGGTGCTTTTGTAGCTACTACGGTGGACGTACAGTTTGCATCGCAGGCCCGGGAACTGGGGGCCGACGAAGTGATCGATTACAAAACGCAGGACTTTACCTCCATTATCAAAGATTACGATGCCGTGCTGGTCACTGCCGCCGACGCTGCTGCCGGATCCTACGGGGTTCTGAAAAGTGGGGGTGTGTTGGTATTGCTGGCAGGAATGGCTGATGAAAATGCCGCCCGGGAGCATGGCATAACCGCGATTCAGCAAATGACGCAAACCACCGCGCAGCAACTCGGAAGGATCGCTGAGCTGGTAGATAAAGGTATCATCAAGCCCAAGGTGGATAAGGCTTTTCCATTCGCGCAAGCAAAAGAAGCCTATGATTACTTTGAAGGCGGACATCCGAAGGGTAAGGTCGTTGTAACAATGGATTGATACCCTTTGGCAGAAAGGAGCCAATCAATAACCTGAAAGGGAAGACACGTACCGCATAACGGTGTCCCATTCAGGAACTGTGCTACAGCCGGAAGGTATTCTAGCACAGGACCACAGGCAGGCCAAAACTTTTCACCCGGGGTGAAAAGTTTTGGCCTATCCATGAAACCAACGGCTCTGTTATACGTTCTGTTCTGTTATCCAATGATCAGGAACCCCCGAATCCATGAAGCTCTTTCCGAAGAAATTTTGTCAGCATTTAAAGAGTATTGCATGTGCTGGTAACATTTATCTGCACAAGGATAGGGTTATTCGGAAGCCTTTGGTTTTGATAATTACCGCTTAAGGCCTTAAGGGCAAGGTTTTGTGACCGGCCGGGATTTTGTTTTGGAGACGGCCGGTCTTTCAACACAGGTTTCTGGCCGTAAAAGGAAAGAGGCTTCCTGCGCGAATCCACCTTTCAAGAAATAAGGAACCGATAGGAAAATGCTGGCCGGAATCCATTTCCACAGAAACTGAAGGGGTGCCTCGTCGCTCCACTACTCTCTGAAACAGATTGACCAAAAGCAAATAGATACAAGGGAGTGATTGGGAGAAAACCCTTGCGGCTATCAGGGAAATGGGCTTTAAGCCGAACATTAAATGAGTATGCATGAATAGAATAGTCATAATCCTGATAGCCCTGTGGATGTTGCCTGGTCTTGCTTTCGCACAGGTCAGGTATACAGTCAGCGGAACAATCAAGGACAGGAAAAACGGCGAGTTGCTCATTGGCGTAACCCTCAGAGTAGCAGAAAATCCAGGTATTGGTACGGTAACCAATGAATATGGCTTCTATTCCCTGTCTTTGCCCCAGGGTGATTACAGAGTTATAGTAAGTTACCTTGGCTACCAGGAACAAAGCCATCCTGTTCAGCTCGATAGAAACGTAAAACTGGACTTATTACTTGAGCAAAGTGAAAAAGGAACCAACCTGCAAGAAGTGGTCGTCTCTTCATCAAAAAGAGACAACAACCTTTCTTCCTCAGTTATGGGCACGGAAACCCTGAACATAAAGAATATAGAAAAGCTGCCGGTACTTTTTGGCGAAAAAGATGTGCTGAAAACCATCCAGCTGCTGCCGGGCATAAAAAGCAGCGGCGAAGGCAACAGCGGTTTTAGTGTACGGGGTGGAGCTACCGATCAGAATCTGATTTTACTGGATGAGGCACCCGTGTATAACGCTTCACATTTACTGGGCTTTTTCAGCACCTTCAATAGTGATGCCTTGAAAGACGCCAGTATCATCAAAGGCAACAGTCCGTCGCAATACGGGGGGCGCCTTTCATCCGTTCTGGATGTAAAGATGAAGGATGGAAACAATCAGGACTTTGATGTGGCCGGCGGCCTGGGGCTGATCAGTAGCCGGTTGAGCGTGGAAGGGCCGATTCAGAAAAGCAGGTCGTCGTTCATGGTGTCCGGAAGAAGGACCTATGCGGATGTGTTTCTTCGGGCTACGGAGGATTTCAAAGACAATACCCTCTACTTTTACGACCTGAATGCAAAAGCCAACTACCAGTTGAATAAGGCCAACCGGATCTATTTATCCGCTTACTTCGGGAGGGATGTATTGGGGCTGGGGAACACGTTTGGAACCGATTGGGGAAATGCAACCGCTACCTTCCGATGGAACAGCATTGTAAACAGCCGGTTGTTTTCCAATACCTCTCTTATTTACAGCAATTTCGATTATAAACTGAGCTTCAAAAGCGATGACCGTGATTTCGGGCTTAATTCAAGAATCGAGGACCGAAACCTAAAGCAGGATTTTTCCTGGTTTGCCGGCAATAAGCACCTGGTTCGGTTCGGCTTTCAATCCATCTACCACACCATCACGCCCAGCAGGGTATCCGGCACGGTTACCAGTAGTTTTCCGAAAAGACCAAGGCATTCCTGGGAAAATGCCCTTTACATCAATGATGATTTGAAGGCGACAGATAAGCTGACGGTCAATTATGGTTTGCGGCTCTCCTCCTTCACCGTACTGGGAGGAGATACGTATGGCATCTATGAACAGGGTATGTTGACCGATAGCGTAGTTCTTCGTAAAGGCGCATTGGGCAAAACCTATCTGAATGCCGAGCCGCGGATTACAGCAAATTACCGTCTGAACGAGTCCAGCAGCGTGAAAGCGGGTTATTCCCGGAATACACAAAACCTGCACCTGCTGGGAAACAGCAATAGCGGCAACCCAACCGATCAGTGGATCGGCAGCAGCTATACGGTACAACCTGAAATAGCCGACCTGTGGAGCATAGGCTACAGCCGAAACTTTGCCGGCAATAATTACGAGGTAAATATGGAGGGCTATTACAAGCGTATGCTGAACCAGATTGATTTTCGGAATGGCGCCGACATTGCGTTTGACCCCGGAAAAGACATAGAAAGCGACCTGCTTTTTGGAAAAGGCCGGGCGTATGGCCTGGAACTGATGGCAAAGAAAAAGAGTGGTAAGCTGACAGGCTGGATTTCCTATACGCTGTCAAAAACGGAACGCAAGATTGAGGGTATTAATAACAATGAATGGTACAATGCCCGGTTAGACAGGACCCATGACATCAGTGTGGTGGGCACCTATCAGCTGAACCTCAAATGGGTCTTATCAGGAGTCTTTGTTTATAGTACCGGTAATGCCGTCACTTTTCCAACGGGTAAATACGAGCTGGACGGGATCACCACTTTCCAGTACAGCAACCGCAATGCAGATCGCATGCCGGCCTATCACCGCCTGGATTGGAGCGCCACCTATGAGCCGAACAGGAAAAGACGCTTTCATGGATCATGGACATTTGGTGTCTATAATACCTATGGGCGCGAAAATGCATATTCCATTGCCTTTGAAGACCATCCGGACAAACCCGGCACCACCCGGGCCATTCAAACATCCCTTTTCCGCTGGGTGCCCAGCATAACGTACAATTTCAAGTTTTAAGCATGAGGCAAGTATTTTTTATAATGGCGTCACTTTTGCTGCTCACGGGTTGCGAAAAAGAAATAGTGCTGAACCTGGCGGATAAAAGCGGAAACGTCGTTATTGAAGGTAATGTCACAAATGGACCGGGCCCGTACTACGTGCGGATCACCCGATCGGTAGCCTTTATGCAGGGAAATCAGTACCCTGAAATAGCGGATGCCGGGGTCATCATCCGTGACGATTCGGGCACAGCGGACACGTTGGAATATATGGGAGGCGGGCGCTATAAAACGGCGCATCTGATTGGGGTCCCCGGCCAAACCTATACGCTGCACGTGCTAGTGGAAGGCGCAAGTTTCACAGCGCAAAGCACCATGCCGCAACCGGTTGCGCTGGACAGTCTGGTGCAAGGTTCATTTTCGTTTGGGGGTGAATCCACCTACAATGTGCGGCCCGTATTCCAGGATCCGGGCGCATTAGGCAACCGTTATCTTTTCATTCTGTCTGTCAACAAAAGCAAGAATAAAGACCTGGAAACATTTTCGGATAATATCAACAATGGCCGGGTCAACCAAAGAAATTTGATCGTCCCCATGAACGATGAGGAGAATGCAAAAGCGGGTGATACGGTCCACGTGGAAATGCGAGGTATCGACCCGGGTATTCATGCCTACTACAACGCCCTGATTCAGATTTCAGGTGAGGATGGATCGGGGATCACCCCGGCAAACCCGCCGAGCAATATCAGTAATGGTGCCTTGGGTTACTTTTCAGCCCATACTTCAGCCGCAAAAAGCATCATCCTCCGGTAAGGCAATCAGCTTCCTGATAGGACAGTATGTAGTGACCCGTTTACGCTCCCTCTTCCAACCATAACTTATAGCGCCGGATGCCCTGCTGCCGTTATTTAGAAAAGTGCGCTCATGGAAGCTGCGCAGATAGGTAAAATATTGTTGCCTATATTTGGCTCCCTTGATAAAACGGATCATTTGATCCCGTTTAAGCCGTTCTCAAAGCCGAACATGAGCCAGGACCAGAAAAGAGTTGCCATCATTGAAGCTGCTTTAAAGCGATTCGCCCATTTTGGGGTGGCAAAGACCACCATGTCCGAGATCGGTGCTGACCTGGCCATCTCCAAGGCTTCTCTCTACTACTATTTTCCGGACAAGATCAACCTGTATGCCGCCGTGCTGCAGCGGATCATCGAGCAAAACCAGGCAGAGATCAACCCCAAGCTGGAAGCAGAAAAGGACCCCTTGCAGGCGATGCAGCTTTTCCTGGAAGTGCGGACCGACTTTATTATTAAATACTACAATGTCCTGGTCTTTCTCAAGGGCCGCAACGACATACCCGAGGAACTGCAGCCCTTGTTTGCCCGGGTGCGGGAGCGCGAACTGCAACTGGTGCGGGGGATCGTGGAAAAGGGCCAGGTCGCAGGGCTATTTGATGTCAATGCCACTAAAGACAGCGCCAGCCTGCTCTTTGATTGCCTGGAGGGGCTGCGGGAAGTATACCTGGGAAGGAAGACCTCGTTCTTCCCGGAGAAAAAGCAGTTCCTGGATATTTTGAAGCGGGAGAAAGAGCTGACGCGGATTTTTTTCCGGGGAATTAGCAATTGATTAAGAAGGGGATATTTTTTTTGCCTTACCTTTGACTTTATAATTTGAAAAGTCAGAGAGTCAAAAGGTCAAAACGGAAAATGAAAGCAACTGGAAAACGGGAATTGATATTGGAGGCTGCCATCCGGCGTTTTGCGCATTTTGGAATCCAGAAGACCTCGCTGACGGAAATTGCCGATGACCTGGGTATGACCAAGCAGTCGCTGATGTACTATTTTGCCGACAAGCAGAGCCTGCAGGCGGCCGTGGAGCACCTGATCATGGAAGAGTTTTTTTTGGAGCTGGAAAACCGGTTTGCCGGTGCTGCCCAGCTGGAGGCGGCCTTGTTTGCGCTTGTGGATGTGAAAAGAAGCCTTTACGAAAAATATGCGATCCTCATGCGCACGGCAGCCGGCGAAAGCCTGCCTCCCGAAAAGCAGGCAGCTGCCCGGGCCAAAGCCCGTATTCGCCTGATACAATGCATATCCGCCGTCCTGGAGCAGCATACCTGCCCTGAAGCGTTAAAGCCGGCCGCCCGGGAACAGATCAGCCTCCTGCTGGTGGACACCCTCAATGCCGTTGAAGATTGCACAATGGGCCGGCAGTTCCTGCCCGATCCCAAGGTGCTCGAGGAACTCAGTCACCGGCAGAAGGCCGTATTACACCTGATGATCCATGGAATAAGGGAGGGCAAATGGAAGCATTGATCCTGGACCGGGCCAGTACCCTCTTCTTTACGTATGGACTCAAAAGCATCTCTATGGATGAGCTGGCCCGGGTGGTCGGTGCGTCCAAGAAAACGCTTTACCAGTTCGTATCGGACAAGAACGAGCTGGTGCGGAAAGTGGTCCGCCAACTGGTGTCTATCCATCAAAAGAACCTGGAGCGGATTGTGGCCGAAGCCGCTGATGCGGTAGAAGAAGTGTTGCTGCAGGCCAGCCTGCCCTTTACCTCGATGACGTGGATCAATCCTTCATTTTATTACGACCTCGAGCGGTTCTTTCCCGAGGTGTGGACGGACCTGGTCCGCTACCGCCAGGAAGATCTGCTGCCGTTCATCAGCCGCAACCTGGAACGGGGCATCCGGGAAGGGATTTACCGCGCCGACCTGGACCGGGAGCTGGTGCCGCAAATCCGGCTCCAACAGCTGCATTCCGTTTTAGACCCGGGTGCATGGCTCACTAAACCCATGGATCCGCAGCAACTTATTGCACGGCTGACCCGCTTTTACCTGCAGGCAATTACGAATGGCCGAGGGCAGTTGCTTTTGGAAAAACAAATAGTGAAACAAAACAGATATAAACAGAAATCATGAAGAAGAGAAACAGCGTAGAAAAAACCGGTGCCTGGTTCCGCTACTGCTTCCGCCCCCTGGTCGTGCTGGGGGCTGCCCTGCTGATGACCGGGACCCTGGTGGCCCAGCAGCCGGTTCAGCTGACACTGAAAGATGCACTGAACTATGCACTGGAAGCAAACCAGGAAGCCCGCAAAGCACGGCTGGATGTGGAGAACAGTCAGTACCAGATCGATGAGGTCCGCGCCCGTGCCCTCCCGCAGGTGAATGGCTCCGCGACCCTGACACACAACCCGCTCCTGCAGATGAGTGCCCTGCCCAACATATTCGGCCCCAACCCCAACCCCAATGAAACCATCCTCATTGCCTTCGGTCAAAAGTGGAACGCCAATGGAGGCGTTTCGCTGTCGCAGGCCCTGTTTGACAAGGCGGTGCTCACAGGGCTGAAGGCCGCAAAGACCACGCAGGAGTTTTACCGCATCAATGCCCAGCTTACCGAGGAAAACATTATGGAGCAGGTAGCCACCAGTTATTACCAGTTACTGGTACAGCGGCAGCAGGTGGGCGTGCTGGACACCACGATCCGCAACACGCAGCGCGTGCAGCAGGTGCTCCAGGGCCAGTTTGAAAACGGTCTGGCCAAAAAGATCGACGTGGACCGCATCAAGGTAAACCTGTCGAACCTCACCAGCCAGCGCCAGCAGCTGCTGAACGGCGTGACGCTGCTGGCGAACCAGCTGAAGTTTCTCATGGGAATGCCCATCCAGACCCCGATCCTCGTTCCGGACGTCCCCCGCAATGCCATCCTGCCCCGCGCAGTACCGGCAACGGCGGAATTCACCGCGGACAACCGCCTGGAACTGCAGGTGCTGCGCCGGCAGGAAGACCTCCTGCGCTACCAGAAGGAAGCCTACAAATCGGAATATTACCCGAGCCTTTCCCTGTCGGGAAACTATTCCTACCAGGGCATGGGCAATAAAATGCCGGTTTTCAAAGGAAAGAATCAGGGGGTAAACTGGTTCGATGTAGCCACCATCAGCCTCAACCTGCGGGTGCCCATCTTCAACGGCGGTGCCACCCGGGCCCGCCTGAACCAGGCAGAGGTCAGCATCCGCCGGCTGCGGGAAGACCTGAGCAGTACCACGCTGGCGCTGAACCTGGCCTTCGAGAATGCCAAGACCCAAATCAACAACAGCATCATCACCCTGAACGCGCAGCGCGAGAACGTACAGCTGGCCGAGGAGGTGTATTCCAATACGCAGAACAACTACAACAATGGCCTGGCCACGCTGACGGATCTGCTGAATGCCGAAACATCACTCACCGAAGCGAACAACCGCTACTCGGAAGCGCTGCTCAACTACCGCGTGGCCGAGATCCAGCTGATGAAAAGCCAGGGACAACTTCGATCACTATTAAACTAATAAGAACTAAAGTCATGAGAAAGAATAAAGTTATGCGTACCCT
>DATAGL010000241.1:0-2779 GCA_036263755.1 Chitinophagaceae bacterium
ATCCTGAATCCTTCTACAAAGGGCGGTTGCACGCAAAGCCGCAAAGGGGCGCAAAGACGCTAAGGATTTCTTTGCGCCTTCGCGGATCTTTGCGTCTTTGCGCGAAACAAAAACCGCTGTTAAAGACGAAGTGGCCTTAAGAAAGATCCCTTCCCCGTTCGTACTTTTATCCACGAATCATGCTACGCTCCCATTTCCAGGACGAACACATCGAAGCCGGCTGCGACGAAGCCGGGCGGGGCTGCCTGGCCGGGCCGGTCTTTGCCGCGGCGGTCATCCTGCCCAGGGGATTCGCGCACCCGCTGCTGAACGATTCGAAGCAGCTGTCGGAAAAGGACCGCTATGCCCTGCGCCCGGTCATCGAGCAGGAAGCGGTGGCGTTTGCCGTAGCCCAGCTCTGCAACCGCCAGATCGACAAGATCAACATCCTGAAAGCCTCTTTCCGGAGCATGCACCTGGCCGTGAAGGCTCTTTCCGTAAAGCCCGGGCTGCTGCTGGTGGACGGAAACCGCTTTACGCCGTTCCGGGGCATTCCCCATAAATGCATCATTGGCGGCGACGGCCTATATGCCTCCATCGCGGCCGCCTCTATCCTGGCCAAGACGTACCGCGACGATTACATGAACACCCTGCACGAAGCATTCCCGCAATACAACTGGGCCCGCAACAAAGGCTACGGCACCCGGGAGCACCAGCAGGCCCTCGACCGGTGGGGTCCCACGAAATACCACCGCAAAAGCTTCCGGCTCACCTATAACCACGGGAACCACAGATTGACGGGATTGTTTACGGATTTGCCGGGATTGGGATTAAAGGAAGCAGCGGGTCAGGAAGGAAAATCCCTTTCGGATGGGGCCGTGGCGGGCGAAGCCTTGCCGGTAAGTGAATGAGCCCAAAACTGTTAGCACCGGCCCGGCGGGATTATTTTTCGCCCGCTGCTCTCTTCTTCCGGGCAAATTTTCCTTTTCGGGTTAAACCCGTGCAGCGTTTTACCGTCTTACCCTTGTCTTTTTTCATGTGCTGCATATCTTAATGATCTGCCGTAAAAGAATGGTTGAAGGTTAACAGGGCACCGCCTGATGAGGGCGGTGCTTCTTGTTTTGGGGAAATGAGCAATGAGCAATACTCAATATTCAATGTTCAAGGGAGAAGAACAGACGAACAAGGAATGTCGATTGAAGAATGATGAAGTATGAGGACAAGTTTAAAGGCTTGAATATAGAAGGGTATAATGTCCTCGTTCCTGCTATATCCACTTTCCCCTTGTATTTCCTTCGCCATTCTTCAATCGACATTCCTTGTTCGTCTGTTCCTTCCCTTATTCGTCTGTTCTCTCCCTTTCTTGAACATTGAATATTGATTATTGATTATTGCGTATTTCCCTCACAATACAAACTCGCCCGCTCCTTCCCGCACCATCTCGGGCGCGCCGGAAGTAAAGTCGATAATGGTGGACGGGATCGTTCCTCCGGGGCCGCCGTCGATGACGAGGTCTACCAGTTTGCCGAATTTTTCATGAATGCTTTCCGGGTCGGTGTATTCCTCCACGTACTCGCCCGGCAGCGAGGCGCTGAGGATGGGATGACCCAGTTCCTCCACGATGCAGCGCGCAATGGCATTATCCGGCACGCGGATGCCCACCGTGTCTTTTTTGGTCTTCACCAGCTTCGGCACCTGCTTGCTCGCTTCCAGGATAAAGGTATACGGCCCGGGCAGGTACTGTTTCAGCGTCCGGTATACCGACGTGTTCAGCTGCCGGGCGTATTGACTCAGCTGACTCAGGTCGTGACACACAAAGGAAAGCTGCGCCTTCTCGGGTGCAATGCCCTTGATCCGGCAGATCCGTTCCACGGCCTTGTGCTGCGCGATATCGCAACCCAGTCCGTACAGGGTATCGGTGGGGTAAATGATCACGCCGCCGGCGCGCAGTGTTTCGGCGATCTGGCGCAGGAGGCGCGGCTGAGGGTCTTGCGGATGGATGTGGATCAGCATAAAAATGTGTTCACCGGCCGGCTTTAACATCCTTTTTACAAGGCGGGATTGTCGGTTTGCTTCCGGAAATTACCTTTGTGCAAACACACCAAATCATGCAACTGCAGGCTATTCCCACCGTTGAGCGGATCGATGCGGCTGAGTTTCAGCGCCGTTTTTACGAACCCCAGAAGCCGGTCGTGATCAAAGATCTTGCAAAAGAATGGCCAGCTTTTCATAAATGGAACTGGGACTACTTCAAGCAGCTGGTAGGTAACCAGCGGGTCGCCCTGTACAACAATGTCAAAAGCGACGCCTACACACCCATCAATACCGCCGACGACTACAAAACCTTCGGGGAGTATATCGACACCATCCGCCAGGGGCCGGCTGCCTGGCGCATCTTCCTGTTCAACATCTTCGACCATGCGCCCGGGCTCGTGCAGGACTTCACCTGGCCCGAGCACCTGATGAAAGGCTTTGTAAAAAAATACCCGATGCTGTTCGTGGGCGGTGCCACGTCCATCACGCACATGCATTTTGACATCGACCTGTCGAACATCCTGCACACCCAGTTCGCAGGCCGCAAGCGGGTGCTCCTTTTTCCGTTCTCGGAGCAGCACAAGCTGTACCGCAAGCCGTTCGAGGTGCTGAGCCTGGCCGACTTCTCCCACTATTACGAGGAAGGAACGATCGATTACGAAGCATTTCCCGCACTGAAGCGGGCCCGGGGCTACGAGGTGATCCTGGAGCACGGCGATACCCTGTTCATGCCGGCCGGCTTCTGGCACCACATGGAATACCTCGA
>DATAGL010000242.1:0-5295 GCA_036263755.1 Chitinophagaceae bacterium
CTTCGCCTTTACCTGGAACAATGTAAGCGCCGGTACCTATACCCTGACCGCCACCGCTACCGACAACAGCGGCAGCACCGGAACCTCGGCAGCCGTATCGGTTACGGTGAGCGCCGCCCCCACAGGCGGCCCCAACCTGGCGCTCCTGAAGCCCGTTACCGCATCCTCTATTGAAAACGGCACCACGCCCGCTGCGGCGGCCGTGGACGGCAACGGGGGCACCCGCTGGTCCAGCGCCTTCAGCGATCCGCAATGGATCTACGTGGACCTGGGCAACCGGTACGACATCGGCCAGGTGAAGCTGACCTGGGAAGGCGCCTATGGCCGCAATTACCTCCTGCAGGTATCCGATGATGCCGCCCAGTGGACATCCGTAAAAACGGTAACCGGCAACACGTCCCTGGTCAACGATCATACCGGCCTTACGGCAACCGGCCGGTACGTGCGGGTGTACGGTACCGAACGGGCCACGCCTTACGGCTATTCGCTGTTCGAGCTCGAAGTGTATGGTAAAAAGCCCGAAGCCTACTGCGGCAGTGCGCCCAACGGCGATTACAGCTACAAAGCCTCCGCCAGCGGAAGCAACATCACCTTTACCTTCCACCCGCAGGGCGCAACAGCCGGCGGCAACCTGGCCATCATCTACATAAGGGAAGGAGCCTCCGGCGGATACCCGGGTTACCTGATGACGAAGAACGAAGCCGGTGACTTCACCTTCACCAAGTCCATTGCCCCGGGCACCCCGACCAGTATTTATTTCACTTACCAGGTCGGGCCTAACGGACCCGAGCGCAATACCGCGGCTACACCGCACAGCTATACGGCAGGCGCCTCCTGCAGCGGAACCGGTTCCAACGGGGCACCGGTGGTACAGATCACCTCACCCGCCAGTGGCAGCACCTTTACTGCGCCGGCATCCATCACGCTTACGGCCGATGCCACGGATGCGGACGGCACCATTGCCGGGGTTTCTTTTTACAACGGCAACGAGCTGCTGGGCACCGTAACGGCCAGCCCCTATACGTTCCACTGGAACAATGTACCGGCAGGCGCCTATACCGTGACGGCAAAAGCCGAAGACAACGGTGGCCTCATCACTACTTCCGAAGCCGTCAACCTGACGGTAACCGGAGGCGGATCGGCCGGGGCGTACTGCGGCACAGCGGCCAACGGCGACTACAGCTACAAAGTGACCACCAGCGGCGACAAGGTCACCTTTACCTTCCACCCGCTGGCGCCCATTGCCGGCAGCCAGATGGCCATCGTCTACCCCAAGCCGGCCGCGCAGGCAGGCCCGCCGCCCGGGTATGGAATGACCAGGGAGGCCAATGGCGATTTCACCTTTACGATCTCCGGTCAGACAGCCGGAACGACGCTGAGCTTCTACTTCACCTATGCCGTACCGGCCGGTGGCGAACGGAACTCCAGCGCCAGCCCGCACACCTATACCACTGGTACCAACTGCGCCGGCGCAGACCCTGCGGTGACGCTTTCCGGTCCGGGCAATACCACTGTGGCTTCCGATGCAAACGGCTGCTCGGCAGTGGTAGCGAACCTGGATCCGGTGATCACGCCGGCAACGGCCAATGTGGAGGTCCGGTATACGATGAGCGGTGCCACCGAAGGCAGCGGCACCGGAACCGTCAGCGGAAAAACCTTCCAGAAAGGAACGACCACGGTTACGTACAGCCTGGAAACCGATGCCAGCAAAACTGTATCGTTTACCGTTACCGTGGAAGACGGGACGGCTCCCGTACCTGCAGCAGCTACCCTCCCGGTACTGAAAGGCGACTGCGCGGTGACCGTTTCGGAAAAACCGACAGCGGTGGACAACTGCGGCGCCTCCATTGAAGGAACGACCACCGATCCATTACAGTACACCGGACAGGGTGCCTACCGGATCACCTGGACCTTTACGGATGCCAGCGGCAATGTAACTACCCAGGAACAGGAAGTAGTAGTGAAGGATGAAACGGCACCGGTGCTTTCAGTACCGCAGGGCGGATTGCTTTGCTTCCAGACAGGTGCCTATACCCTGGCACCGCTTACCGCAACCGATAACTGCGGCATCGCACAGGTGAGCTATGCCGTTACGGGTGCCACGCAGCGCTCCGGCAGCGGAGCAGATGCCAGCGGCACCTTCCAGCCCGGCGAAAGCAGGATCACCTGGACGGTAACCGATGTGCATGGCAACAGCAGCACCGGAACCACCACGGTAACGGTGAACCCCGAAATTCAACTGGTGATCGGTGACGCACGGGCGCTGCCCGGCGGGGTGGATCCGAACACGGTGTACCTCGGGTATGCACCTGCCGGTTCCCTGCAACTGAAAGGGGCGGCCAGCGGAGGCTCCGGCGCATTCACCTACAGCTGGTCGGATGGAGCCATGGGGGCCAGCCGCACCGTAAAGGCCTCGGTTCCCGGGACCGTTACCTACACCCTGGTGGCCAGCGACGGTTATTGCACCGCACAGGCTTCCAAAACCATCACGACCAGAGATGTAAGCTGCGGCAATGGTAAAGTATTGGTCTGCCAGGTACCCCCGGGCAATACGGCCAACCCGAAAACCCAGTGCATCGCAGCGAGTGCCGTCAGCACGCACCTTTCCAAAGGCGCTTACCTGGGTGCCTGCGGGGTGAACCCTGCCCTGACCGTGGTACGGCCGAAAGAACAGGAGACAGCAGTTCCGGCCGGCTCCCTTACGGTTACGGCGCTGCCCAATCCTACTGCGGCGGCCTTCCGGGTAACCATCCGGGGCGGAACGCAGGAACGGTCCGTCGTCCGGGTACTGGATCCGGCCGGCCGCGTGGTTGAAACCCGCAACGGCATCAGCGGCCAGATCCTGGAGCTGGGTGCGGCTTACCGGCCCGGTGTCTATTTCCTGGAAGTGACCCAGGGAGGACAACGGCAGGTGGTCCGCCTCGTGAAGCAGTAAACGGTATACCTGTTTGTACAAAGAATAAAGGTGGCCTCCGGGCCACCTTTATTTTGCGGTATCCAATGGATCGATCGTTCCTGCGTGCCCGGATCAACAGCAGCAGGCCGCGTGTATGGCTACTTCCTGCACCCGGTAAAACCTAACGGATAACCGGTTTGTGGCTTGTGTTTGCAGACCTGCTGCAAACAAGATCCTGCCGCAAACGACCGGTCCGTAAATCAATCATCTTACTGGCCGGATGGGTCGGTGGAACAAGGAAATATAATGAAGGGGAAGGCACCGGAATGCGGTTGCGGTGCCTGCGGCCGTACTGCCTTTGCGAATGTGGATCCGGCAGGCCGGGTTACCAGCAGCATGCATTCCGGGAAGAGGTCACCGGGACGCATACCTGATTTTCCTTTCAGCAGTGCCTTACCGGCCGGAGCGCAGGAAGCGGAAGGTTTTTTCTTGGATGCGGAAAGCTCCGTTACGGAACCGGAAACGGATGATGGCGGTTTTGCGCGGGCCTACTTTCTGCCCTGAATCGTGGGTATGGAACACATACAGCAGCGGGCCTTTTTTCCCGGCTATAAAATCGCCATGGCCCGTTCCGTTCTCGCCCAGGTGCCGCCGGTGCAGGACCGGGTTGCCGGCATATTTTGTCCAGGGTCCCAGCGGACTGTTGCTCGTGGCATAGCCGACGGCATAATCGGGATTTCGGAAATCGTTGGCGGAATAAAACAGGTAGTAGATTCCTTTTCTTTTCAGCACGGAAGGCCCCTCGGCGACCGGCCATGGAACGGACTGCGTGTTTTCCCAGGGCTCCGTTGCCCGGATGCACGACCGGAGGGTTTCCGGCTTTATCGCGGAAAGGTCGTCTTCGAGTTCCGCCACGTAAATGGAGTTGCCTTCCTGCAGCCGTACATGGTACAGGTATTTCTTGCCGTCGTCGTCCTGGAAAACAAACGGGTCGATCTGCTTTACCGGTGCCTGCAACGGGGCAATGGTTTTTTGCAGGAACGGTCCTTCGGGCCGGTCGGCTTCGGCCAGGGCGATCTGTTCATTTGCGGTATAAGCCATATAAAAGCGGGGGCCCGAGCGGAAGACCTGGGGTGCCCAGAACCCGGCCGTGCCAAAGGCTTCACCCTTATTCAAAGCATAACCTTCCTTTCCGGTATCCCGTTTCCAGTGCCGCAGGCGCTGCGACGTATAGACCCAGAAGCCGCCGTTGCTGTTGCCTTCCACGGTACCATACAGGTAATAAGTTCCGGAATGATAGAAGATGGCCGGGTCAGCCAGGCGGATAACCGACGAATCAGAAAGGTTGGCCTGCGGGGCCTGGCCCGCAGCCGGGAAGGAAAGAAGGAACAGCATCCGGGACAGAACATTCTTCCCGCTACCGGACCTCCCCAGTAAGCATCGGATCATACATCAAACAGTTATAAAGCACCGGCCCTTTCAGCTTTGTACGGAATGGGATCCAGCGGTGGAAAGAAAAGCATTTTCCCCGAACGGAATCATTCCCTGCGTTTCAAATCCTTTTCCTCCGGTTACGTTCCCGATCATTGGCTCTTTACCGGTGTATGCCGGCTGTCCGGCCGGGGAGGCCGGAGGAGTATGCGCATAACGGTCCTTTTCCACCCCTTTCCGGTTCCCGACTGCGCACAGCTTCTTTCCAAAGCGGGACCTTTATCCCGGATTCCTACCCTATTCCTTCCTCCGCCGGGCGGCCACCCGTTCCTTTCCGGATCTGCACGGCTACCTGCTCATGGCACTGGTTGTAACAGAGGTAATCATAACCCCAGCCCGTTTCGGCCAGGAACTCCCGGAAGGCCTTGTATTCCTGGTTCTGCCAGAAAGGGAAATTGAAGTACTCATCGAACACGATGATGGTACCTTCCGTGATCCGTTCTTTCAGGTAGCTGAAGATGGTTTTGGCGGAGGAATAAAGATCGGAATCCACATGCAGGAGGGCGATGGGACCCGGGTATTGCCGGAGGAACGGCGGAAGGGTTTCTTCGAACCAGCCTTTGTGCAGCCGGACGTTCTTTTCCACGGGCGGAAGTGCACCGTCGAGGCTGAAGGCGCCTTTGCCGTATCCGCCCCTCCAGAACTCGGGAAGGCCGGTAAAGGAATCAAACCCATGGAATTCCCGGTCCACTTTCCGGGCCATATAGTTGATGGAATTGCCTTTCCAGACGCCGAACTCGCAATAAAGCCCATCGGCCACGCTCACCCGCGGCAGCACAAAGTCGTAAACGGCAAAAGCAGAGGAAACGGCCGGAACCGACTGCATGTGGCGGGTGATATAGGCCACCGTTTCTTCCAGGGCGATTTGCTGGAGACGGGCCTGGATGTCTTTACTCTCATTGAACTTG
>DATAGL010000243.1:0-4747 GCA_036263755.1 Chitinophagaceae bacterium
AGCCAATTGATCAAGCGGCTCGTATGGGAAAGTATGCCGTCGCGGTATCCCGGCTCCGGTACGGACATGCATTGGTGGACCTGGGGCATCGACAGCAGCGTTTACGTGATCGACGATGACGGCGCGAACTTTGGCGGCCCGGGATGGTATGCGCATTTGCTGAAATCAACGGGCGTACCGCCGAACCATAAACTGGAAACCGTAACCGATTTCCAGTTTTATGATTTCCGTGCCCATCTCCCGGATCAGCCCGTACGGCGCTACGTATGCGGCATTGTGGCCGTGGACTCGGACCTGTACGTCACCATCTACGATTACGACTGGAACATTCCTTCCAGGCCCGTCCACAGGGATACGCTTGTCCGGCTGCTGAAACAATTTCATCCCTGGGAAGAAATGAGTCCGGCTACCCGGGCCGAGGTGGGCTTTATTGACGGGCTCTCCAAAAATTACGGTGTAGCCGGAATTATCCAATCCAGGGATTTCGGAAAGACCTGGACCCACCTGCCCGGCAAAAACACACCTGCATTTTTTGGGCCTACATTCGGTGCCCCGGCCTTCCTCACCTTCGGACCCGGCAACAGGGAAACGCCTGCGGAGCTGGGCCCCTACGTATATGCCATTTCCAACGACGGCAACTGGGCCTCCGGCGACCATGTATTTTTAGGAAGGGTGCACCGGGACAGCATTGTTTCCCGTAAGGCCTGGCAGTTTTATTCCGGGAAGGGTACCTCCAATAACCCGGTGTGGACGACAGAAGAGGAAGCCGCCGCTCCGGTCTTTTCCGATCCGGGCCATGTGGGCCATCCCACCCTTACCTATAACAAAGCACTGAACCGCTATATCCTCTGTATCTCCAGCGATACGATCCCGCACCGGGAAAATGCTTCGAAGGAGGAAACCCGAAAATGGAACTGGGCATCGGAAATGCAGCTGTATGAAGGCCCGAACCCCTGGGGCCCGTGGGCCCTTTTTCACCATGAAATGCCCTGGGGCGGAACCGACCATACGGCCTATCTTCCCCAAATACCCTCGGCCTGGATCAGTACGAACGGACTGTCGGGCACGGTGCTTTTCGCCGGGGACTACGTAAACCGGAAGGCAGAATATTACGGGTTTATGACCCGGCCATTCCGGCTGGAACTCCGGTGACGGCCCGGGAGGGCCATGCAGGCCCCACTGCCGCTCCTTTAAAGGATGAAGCCGATTAATCATATTGTCTAATACCAGCTCATGAAGAAAGCAGTTTTATTCTATTGGGTGCTCTCCCTCTTGATTCCTTCCGCCGGACGGGCGCAAAAGGTCTACTTGTCCACCCCCGAATCGCTGGCCACGCGGCCCGTTCCGGAATGGTACGACGGGGCCAAACTGGGCATCTTTATTCATTGGGGCCTATATTCGGTCCCCGCCTGGGCTACACCGACTACCACACCGGATAAAGTAACGGACTGGCCCGCCTTTTACAAAAACAACCCGTATGCCGAGTGGTACCTGAATACCTTAAGGATCGCCGGTTCTCCCACACAGGAACACCACAAAATAACTTACGGAGCCGATTACGACTACTATTCCTTTGCCGACACGCTCGCCCATAAAACCCGTAACTGGAGCGCGGATGCCTGGGCGGACCTGTTCAGCGCCGTTGGTGCCCGCTATGTTGTTTTTACCACCAAGCATTCTGACGGATACGTGATGTACCCTTCCCGCATCAGCCACCCTTTTTTCGACAGCCGGGCTATCACTAGCCCAAGGGATTTTGCGGGTGAGATTGCCGGTGCCGTCCGCAAAAAGGGCCTGAAGTTCGGTGTCTATTATTCCGGCGGCCTGGACTGGAGCTTTAACCGGTCCCCGGTGACCAATCTCTGGCCCGACCTGTTTCAACACATGCCGAAATCCGTTGCATACACGGCTTATGCAGATGCCCATTTTTTTGAGCTCATTCACCGCTATGCACCGGATATCCTTTGGAACGATGTGAACTTTCCGGAAAACGGTGATATGACCGGTATTTTCGCAGAAGCCATCCATGCCAATCCGGATGTGGTCATGAACGACCGCTGGCGGCGCCATCCGGAGCTCTCCCACTTTACCACGCCCGAATACGTCATCCTGGACACGATCACGCAACAGAAATGGGAAACCTGCCGGGGCATAGGGTATTCTTTCGGGTATAACCAGACCGAAACCAGCAAGCACCTGCTGCGTTCGGATGAATTAATCAATATGCTGATTGATATTGTCAGCAAGAACGGAAACCTCCTGATCAACGTAGGCCCGAAAGCCGATGGCAGCATACCGGAAAACCAATTGGCTCCTTTAAGGGACCTGGGGAAATGGCTGCAGCGGAACGGTGAAGGTATATATGGTACAAGGCCCTGGAAAAGAGCCCGGCTTACCCTGGAGGACCGGACAGAAATCCGTTTTACGCGAAAGAGGGATACCCTGAACGTCTTTTTCCTGAGTGCCCCCAAAACCAGGAGGATCCTTATCCCCGATTGCACCGTAGCGAAGGGGGCCAAAGCCGTTTTGGCAGGAGCACCCGGCCAAGAGATCAGGCTCGTTTCCCTGCCCGGAAAGGTGCAGCTGGAGCTACCCGAAAAGCTGGATGGGACAACCGCCTTCCTGGTCAAAATATCCGGCTTGGCCAACTGACGTTTTTGAATGCCTGTTGCCTTTTGGATTCATGAGGAGGAAGCTGTTTCTGGTCCTCTAAGGATGCTTTCGCTTTAGGGGCAAGGTCCGGTTCCTTGAAGGCACCTTGCAGGTGCCGGTCCGAAAGAATACTGCTCTTCAGGATAGCCCCTACAGCACCATCCAGGTTTGACTATTCAAGAACAACGCCTGGAGGTTACCGGTACCGGAGGCTGACAGGAGCTTTCGAAAAAGCCGGGCTAAAGTTTTACCTTTCATCCGTTACTGTATGCACTGAGCTGCAAAAGCAGGTGCCAGCACAAGGTATCCCCGTTCCCCTGAAGGCTTTACAGCAAGAACGTCCATTACACAAGACCGTTTGAAACACCCTGTTCCATAGTGATGTCTAAAATCCATAACGGATGCGCAAGTACCCGGTCCTGATCTGCATGCTCATCGCTGTATTTTTCCTGGTAACGGCCACCTTGCTGTACCCGGGCGGTTCCCTCCTGAACAAACAGGCGGAAGGATTTGACTGGTCAAAGAACTTTTTCAGCAATTTATTTTTAGCCAGGGCTCTTAATGGCACCGAAAACCCATCCAGGATCTGGGCGCTTACCGGCATGGTCTTTCATTCCATTGCCTGTGGACTTTTTTTTATGCACACCGCGCGCAAAATTCCCCAGAAACATACGGCGGTGGTTTTAAAAGCCATTGGTCTTTTGAATATGGTGTTTACGTTTTTGATCGCGACCTCCCTGCATGACATCATGGTGGCGGTTTCCAGTACCCTGACCATGATCGGGTTGTTTTACATTACCATTTCCGTCCTGAAAACGAAGCTGCACTGGTTAAAGCTTTTTTGCACCGGAAGCCTGCTCCTCTTCTACTACACATTGTACCTGTATGGGGCCGGACATTGGGGCTTGCTGGCAGTGATGCAAAAGGTCACGTTCCTGACTTTCATGGTACTGATTCTGACCCTGGAATATTTTACAAAGGGTGAGTACTTTCTACCGGGTGTTACCAACGGACCCGTCATAACAACGGACCCCGGATAGGCTACATACCAAAATCCGGCAGCGGAAGCAGCGCTTCAACTTCTGTCTCTTTATCTGGGCGGCACCTGCATCAGGAACTTTTGGAACCGGACAGAAAAATGTCTCGACATTTCTACCTAATTTGAGGTACGGCCTTCCGGGGTCTGACGGCACTCCGTTGTACCCTAAGCGTTGTCATCGCCCTACAAACACCCAGCCTGCAAAAATCAAACGATGCCTGCACAGAACTCTGCCCCATTTTTTGCACCGGAGCTTTATATAGCGAAGGGCGTGAAGGATATTTCCTTTTACCGGCAAGCCTTTGGAGCCACCGAGAACTTATGTTTTACCAATGAAGACGGAAGCATTCACGTGGCGGAACTCTCGATCAACGGCGCCCTGTTTCATGTTCATGAAATCACATCGGGGAAGTTTCTGGATCCGGACCAGGTAAAGGGCTGCACCTGCTGTATCGGGTTGTTTGTACCTGATGTCGATTCGGTAATGAACCAGGCTATCCTTGCCGGCGCCACCGAAGTAAACCCGGCCCGGGACTATGAATATGGCTACCGGCAGGGAATGATCCGGGATCCTTTTGGTCACTACTGGCAGATACAAAAGAAGATCTAACCAAACAGGACTATACCGGGAACCAGGACTAACTCATACTTCAAATGAAGCGTATCTGATTTTTTCCCTCTGGGCGAACAGGGGCATTACTTTCCAGAAACGGCGGAATGCGGCCACCGGATCGAAAGCCCTGTGCTCCAGTGGGGCCGGGGCCACCCAACCCGGCTCTATACAGTCATAAAAAATAAAGGGAAGTGCAACCGGAAGTTCAATTACTAAAGACAACAGATGGAGATAAGCTGAAGGAGCTTATTTCCGTTTTTGAGGCCGTTTTCGAAATGGAGCGGCTGGACCGGCCCAGCGCGACGTACCTGGGCCATCTTCTGAATAAAGGATCCTTTTTTGCAGTCGTTGCCCTGGCAGGGAACAAGGTTATTGCCGGACTGACCGCTTATGTGCTGGATCAATATTATTCCGAAAAGCCCTTAATGTACTTGTATGACCTG
>DATAGL010000244.1:0-1594 GCA_036263755.1 Chitinophagaceae bacterium
ACAACAGCTACCCGGCCCAGGTATTTATGGGCGATACCGGCTCCCTGACGCTGGGCGGCCTCATCGCGGCGCTGGCCATCATTGTGCACAAAGAGCTGCTGATACCCATTATCTGCGGGGTGTTCCTGGTGGAGCTGGTGAGCGTGATGCTGCAGGTGAGCTATTTCAAATACACAAAGCGTAAATACGGTGAAGGCCGGCGGATATTTTTAATGAGCCCGCTGCACCATCACTTTCAAAAGAAAGGATACCATGAAGCAAAGATTGTTACCCGGTTCTGGATCATCACCATGGCCTGCGTGATCCTGTCGGTGGTAACCCTCAAGCTTCGTTAACGATACAGTAGAAAAACCACCGGAAGTGGACTATGGAAAACCGCCTGTACTGCTTGCTGACAATGAAGTGGGGAATGCAATGCAGATGAAAAACCAAACTTTCCGTACGGTATAAAAACAATGAGTAAGCGACTGGTCATATTAGGAGGAGGAGAAAGCGGCGTGGGGGCGGCCCTGCTGGCCCGGCAGAAAGGCTATGATGTGTTTTTGTTTGATGAAGGCTCTTTGAAGGAAGGTTATCGCAACGAACTGAAGACCGCCGGCATTCCTTTCGCGGAAGGGACGGCCGATGAATCGGTCATCCTCGGGGCGGACGAAGTGGTGAAAAGCCCGGGCATTCCGGATAAGAATGCGCTGGTGCGGCAGATCCGCGCCGCCGGCATCCCGGTGATCTCGGAGATCGAGCTTGCTTACCGTTACAAGGGCAGCAGCCGGATCATCGCCATCACCGGGTCGAACGGCAAGAGCACGACGACGGCCCTGATCTACCACATCTGCCGGACGGCCGGACTCGACTGCGCCCTGGTGGGCAATATCGGGTACTCGTTCGCCAAGCAGGTGGCTGAAGATCCGAAGCCGCTGTACGTGGCGGAGATCTCCTCGTTCCAGCTGGACGACATCGTGACGTTCCGTCCCGATGTGGCCCTGCTGCTGAACATTACGGAGGACCACCTGGACCGGTACGACTACCAGTTCGAAAATTATATCCGGAGCAAGTTCCGGATCGCGATGAACCAGACTTCCGAAGACTATTTCATTTTTAATCTGGATGACGCAGTGATCACTGATCACCTGAAGCATATAACCATTCATTCACAACAACTACCGGTAAGTATGAAGCAGAAGGTAAACAAAGGCGGGTACATTAAGGACGATGAGCTGAACGTGAACGCAGGTCCCGAACAGCAGTCGATGAGCGTGTACGATTTCGCCCTGAAGGGGAAACACAATCAATACAACACTATGGCAGCCTGTGTGGCGGGGTCCACTATGGACATCCGGAAAAACAAGATCCGTGAGGCGGTGCAAACGTTTCAGAGCCTGGAACACCGCATGGAGTCCGTGGCCACCGTGCGCGGCGTTGAGTTCATCAACGACAGCAAGGCTACCAACGTGAACTCTACCTGGTATGCGCTGGAAAGCATGAGCAAGAGCGTGGTGCTCATCCTCGGCGGCGTGGACAAGGGCAACGACTATGCCCTCATCCGCGACCTGGTGCAGGAAAAGGTGAAGGCCATCGTGTGCATGGGCGTGGACAA
>DATAGL010000245.1:0-1901 GCA_036263755.1 Chitinophagaceae bacterium
TTTGCTCCATGCTCCATGCCTTGCTGAAAGGATATGCCCGGCTGGCCATCCGTATCTGTTGCCGGAAGATCGTGATCAACCGGCCGGACTGCCTGCAGCAGGAAGGTCCGCTGCTGCTGGCTGCCAATCACCCCAACTCCTTTCTCGACGGTATCATCATCACTACGCTTTTTGACGCCCCCGTGTATTCCCTCGCCCGCGGTGATGCCTTCCGGAACCCGCGCGTGAACCGGATCCTGCGCTGGTTGCACCTGCTGCCCGTATACCGCACCAGCGAAGGCACGGAAAACCTGGCCCATAACTATTCCACCTTTGCGGAATGCCACCGGGTCTTCCGCGAGAAAGGCGTGGTACTCATCTTCAGCGAAGCAGGCTCGCTCAACGAATGGCGGCTGCGGCCCCTGCGCAAGGGTACGGCCCGCCTGGCCCTCAGTGCCCTGCAGGATGGCATACCGCTGCAGGTGCTGCCGCTGGGGTTCAACTACAGTCCTTTTCGCTTATTCGGCAAGAACGTCTGGCTGAACTTCGGCACCCCGCTCGACCTGGCGGCGGTGCAGTCCGAAGCCACCGACGGCCGCCAGCTCCTCAGCTTCAACCAGCAACTGGAAGCGCAGCTGCGCAAACTGGTATGGGAGATCGATGAGCAGGACCGGGCGGGAAAAAAGAGCCGGCTGACGGTGCCGGTACCGGCGGCAAAGAAAGCGCTGCTGGCACTGCCCGCCCTGGCCGGCTTACTGCTGCACCTGCCCCTGTACCTCCCGGTAAGGGCTGCGGCCGGCCGCTGGTTCAACAATGACCATTACGATTCTGTGGTCAACGGGCTCCTGTTGCTGGCGTACCCGCTTTACCTGCTGCTGCTCTTTGCTCTGGCAGCCACCTTTGCCGGGCTGCTCCCCGCGCTTGCGGTGCTTGCGGCAGCGCCCTTCTGTGCCTGGGCACTGGTGCAGGTAAAGCCTCAGCTGTAGCCCTTCAGGCTTTTTTTCCCGAAACCCATGCAGTGCACCATCCAGTCGGGCAATGCCCTGGAACGGTCGCGCCGCCGCAGGTCGAGGTACCAGCGCCATTTTTTCAGCAGGGGCACTTTGTGGGTTTCCACGTACTCGATCAGCGTGCCGTCCGGGTCTTCATTATAAGCGAACTGTCCGGCCGCTTCCCCCATGTCGAACGACTGACCGCTGTTAATCGTCAGCGGAAAACCGCTTTCCGCACACAGCCGTTCGTGGGCCTCCATGTTGCTCAGGTCGTAGCAGAGATGAATAAACCCGAGATCCCCCCAGTAACGGCCGGAAAAGATTTTCGCGGGCGGTCGGCACCGGGTCTGTACCAGTTCGATGGTGGTGGGTCCCAGCAGCCGGGAGAAAGCGCCCTTCGGCTGGCCCTGTTGCCGCAGGATCACCCGCTCTGCCGCCCCGTTGCCCGGCAGTCCCTCCCAATCGGCATAAGCACCGCTTCCGCTATAGGCTACGGTGTCGTACCCCAGAAACCCCTGGTAGAAAGACAGGGCCTGCTGCATGCAGGACACGCCTATCACCACGCCGCAGACTCCGCCCACCGGGGATTTCCGCGCAGCAAACCGGTACCCGTCCTCCACTACTTCGAAGAGGTTGTCGTAAGGATCGGAGAGGAAAAAATGCCGGTGTCCTTCCGGGGACCGGCGGACTTCCGTCAACAGGTTCAGCCCCGCCGACCGGTACTGTGACCAGGCGGCCGGCACGTTGGTACAACGCAGTTTAACGGCAAAGATCCCGGTATCTCCGAGTAACGGGGGTACCGGCGGAGGCTGGGGAGTACGACTGGTATACTGCCAGATCTCCAGGCCGCCGCCGCCGGCCAGGTTCATGGCCAGCACCGCATAGCGCTGGTGCACGGCCCCGCCGGTGTACAGGGTCATCAGGCGGGCC
>DATAGL010000246.1:0-3209 GCA_036263755.1 Chitinophagaceae bacterium
TCCCCTCGGTTCAGCTGGAAGCCGGCGCCGAATATGTACTCTTCCTGGAAGGCGACAACAAAGCCCTCGATCATAAAGCTACCCGTTCCCGCAAGCCCGGACTGCTCCAGGCAAAGCTTTCCGGAGGCTTCCAGGGCGCGCTGCGGTACGGCAACGGCAGCTATGGCGACCCGGCCACCCGCAAGGCCATTTCCGAAAGCAGCCTGCTGACGGTGATCCGGACCTTTACGCGCCAGGCGGCCCGCACGCCCGACGGACGGATCTTCGCGGCCCGTACACAGGTGCGCTCAGCACAGAAGCCGATGGCCATTACCAGCTTTTCGCCCACTACCACGAATGCGGGAACCATTGTTACCGGCGACTTCCTGACCATCAACGGCAGCGGATTTGGCGCCACACCCGGCTCCGTGGCGTTTCCGAACGCCAACGACGGGGGCCTTTCCTACATTGAACCGAACATTGCTTCCGATTACGTTTCCTGGTCCAATTCCAGCATCACGGTAAAAGTACCGGCCTCCGCCGGTACGGGCAATATCGTGGTGAACGGCTCCCAGATGTCCGCCTCCCCGCTGACCATCCGGTATGCCATCCAAAGTGTTGAGGATACCTTCTACCTGTTTCCCGAGCCGATGCGCCAGATGCTGCACCTGCTGGACATGGACGGCCAGGGCGGCTATACCTTCCAGTACCATACCAACATGACTTCGAATGCCGCCGCCATGGCTGCGTTTGACCGGGCGGTATTCAACTGGCGCTGCAATACGGGCGTGAACTTTTCGACCAATGCGGACGGCGTAAACCTGCCGGCAGCCCGTGATGGCCAGAACGTAGTGCTGTTTGAAAATCCCGATGACCCCAACGCCCTGGCGGAAGCCATCGTTTCCTGGACCGGGCAGGCCACTGCCTCCTGCAACCAGCAGAATACGGTGATGTATGTATCGGATATCGACATCCGCTTCCGTCCCATACCGGTAGCCGGTTACACCTGGGAATTCGGCGCAGCCGCACCTTCCGGCACCGAGTTCGACTTCGAGTCCGTAGCGCTTCACGAAGTAGGCCATGCGCACGGCCTGGGCCACGTGATCGCCCCCGGCACCGTTATGCATTATGCCCTGAGCAACGGGGCTACGGCACGTACCCTGGGACCGAACGATATTGCCGGCGGACTGGCCATGATGCAGTTTTCCACAACGCCGCTCTGCTTTACCCCTCCGGGTGCCGGCAAAGAAATGGAAGAAGTGGTGTGCACGCTCCCGGTTACCTTTCTTGAGTTCAGCGGTACCCGCCGGAGCGCCGGAGTGAACCTGCTGCACTGGAAAACTGCCAACGAATATTCAAACAAGGGCTTCCATATCCAGCGGAGCGCCGATGGCCGCAGCTTCCAGGAAATCGGGTTCGTGGCCGCCTCTGCTACCCCGTCGGGACGCTACGACTTCCTGGATGAGGCCGCCGGCCTGAGTGACTGGTATTACCGCCTGCGGCAGCGCGACGAGAACGGACGCAGCAGCTACTCTTCGGTGATCCAGGTGCGTGCCGAAGGACCCGGCCACAAAGTATATATGAATGAGCCGGGACAGCTGATGATCCAGCGTGGCCAGAACTCCGGAACAGCAGCCACCTTCCGGCTGTTTGCTTCCGACGGCAAGCTGCTGCTCGAGCGCCGCATCAACGGAAACAGCACCGCCCTGAAGCTGCCGGCCGTTGCTCCGGGTGTTTATCATTACCAGATCGCGGAAGGCGAAGCCGTTCATACCGGTAAGCTATACCTGAACTTTAGATAGGAAAAGGCTTTAGTTTTGCGCACCTATGGAGCAAAAGCCTGCCTTGTATACCTGCCTTTCGCCCGCCCTGCTGCACCTGAATGATGTGCGCGACAGCGTAGTGGTGGTCATTGATGTGCTAAGGGCAACGTCCACCATCGCCACAGCCCTGTATAACGGAGCACAGTCGGTGATCCCGGTGGATACGGTGGAGCGCTGCATCCAGATCGGTACCGAGCGCGGCTGTATCACGGCCGGCGAGCGCGACGGCAAAGTGGCCGAAGGGCTGCAGTACGGGAACTCTTCTTTTGAATACCCTAGGGAGTTCATTGAGGGGAAAGTGCTGGTGCTCACCACCACCAACGGCACCAAGCTGCTGCACATGGCCCTGGCCGCCGGCGCCACTGAAATCATTACCGGCTCATTCCTCAACCTGTCGGCTGTATGCGACCACCTGAAGGGGCTCAATAAAAACGTAATCCTGGCCTGTGCGGCCTGGAAGGACAAGGTGAACCTGGAGGATACGCTGTTTGCCGGCGCCGTGGTGCACCGCATCCGGGAAGGGTTCAACGTAAACTGCGACGCCTCCCATATGGCCGAGTGCCTGTGGTTGCAGGCCCGGGGTGACCTCTACGGGTTCATGAAGGACAACGACGCCAACCATTTCCACCGGCTCACCAACTTCGGACTCGATAAGGACATCCGCCATTGCCTTACCCCCGATCTGGCCAATGTACTCCCTTATTACAGGGACGAGCACCTGATCATTTAACAAACAATCTTCCTTTAAGCCAAGGTTTTTTGCTCCCTTTTCTGTTACTTTTGCAGATTGCCTGATCACAAAAGACGCTGATGATTCGCTGATTGCGCTGATAAAATGTACGATGTAAGATGTACGGTATACGGCGCCCGGGGCAGACCCCCGCAAGTTGTATGCACAAGCAAATCATCAATCGTCGGTCGTAGATCGTCAATGGAATGCAATGATGATCCTGCCTGCAGGAACATCGTACCTCGTACATCTAAAATCGTACATCGCTTGGCTTTACCGCATTTATTAAAATACGTTTACACCCATGGCAGTGATGAAGTGATCCGGCGCGGAAAAAAGATCCATGCGATCGGGTATGTGGAACTGGTGGAGCACGACGACCTGTTCGGCTCGGTAGTGTTCCGTGTGAAGGACGATAACTACTCCATCTTTTACAAGGTTTTCATCCAGCATTACAAAGACGCCAAATCGCTTTCGCTGCGCTGTGCCTGTCCCTACAACCTGGGCGATATCTGCCGGCACGAGGCCGCTGCGCTCATCCGCCTGCAGGAACTGATCGATAAGGGCCAGCTGCAGAGCGAAGACCTCGTGTACGACCAGCAGCACACCGTGGCCAAGATGCGCACCATCGAGCTGAAAACCCTGCGGATGCTCTGCTCGCCGGACGTGCTGAATGA
>DATAGL010000247.1:0-5761 GCA_036263755.1 Chitinophagaceae bacterium
CGTTCGGACCGATGATGGAGTTTTTGATCGTACAGCCGGCACCGATGGATACCGGTTGCACCAGCACGGTGTTTTCGTAAGCGTCGGCGGTCTGCTCCGAAGGACCAAATTTTTTCAGCAGCGTGCTGTTCGACTCCAGCAGTGTTTCCCGCTTTCCGCAGTCAAACCAGCTTTCCACCTTGAAGGGCTTGATGAGCACATCCTTTTTGATCATGCAGTCCAGCGCATCGGTAAGACTGTACTCGCCATGCGTACGCAGTCCCTGCCGGATATTGCTTTCCAGGCACTGGAACATGAGGTCCGACTCCTTGATCTTGTAAATGCCGACGAGGGCCATATTTGACTTCGGGATCTGCGGCTTCTCGATCACATGGCTGACTTCCCCGTCGCAGCTCATTTCCGCCACGCCGAATTCGCGCGGATCGTCCACCTTCTTTACGCCCAGCATGGACGTGGGGCTTTCCATCACCGCCTGCACGTTGTACTCGCAGATGGTATCGCCCAGCACCACGAACATTTCATCGCCGTTCACAATGTTCTTGGTCAGCTTCAGCGCGTGGCCGATGCCCTGGCGGTCGTTCTGGTATACGAAATGTACCTGCAGGCCCGGGTATTTGGACCGCACATAATCCTGGATTTTTTCACCGAGATAGCCTACAATAAAGATGAATTCTTCAATGCCCGCCTCGCGCAACTGGTCTACAATGATGCTCAGCACCGTTTTACCGGCAAGAGGAATCAGGGCTTTGGGTTGGGTATAAGTATGTGGCCGGAGCTTTGTACCGGCGCCGGCCACGGGAATAATCGCTTTCATTGACATCTGTTTTGATGGGCGGGAACACAATAGCCGCAACGCACGCCATCAGGTAACAATTACAAGGGTTATACGCAAAAAGCGGGTGAAATTACGGTTTTTTACACCAAACAAAGAATTCCGGTTTTGAGCGGCAGGGCGCTTAAATTTGCACCTGTTTTTCCGGCCGGCCACCGGAAACAATGGCCCGGCGTTCTGCCAGAACCGGCAGGCACCGTACCGCCAAACGCTACACCCGCAACAGTAGTATAACCCATATTATCATGCAAAGAGACTCGCTTGTTTTCGACCTGATCCGCAAAGAACTCCACAGACAACGGACCGGCATCGAACTGATCGCTTCCGAAAATTTCACTTCCTATCCGGTTATTGAGGCCATGGGTAGTGTGCTGACCAACAAGTACGCCGAAGGCTACCCCGGCCGCCGCTATTACGGGGGCTGCGAATTTGTGGACCAGGTGGAGCAGCTGGCCATCGACCGGATCAAGCAGGTATTCAACTGCGCGTATGCCAACGTTCAGCCGCACAGCGGGGCACAGGCCAATCAGGCGGTGCTGCTGGCGATGCTGCAGCCCGGCGACCCGATCCTGGGCCTCGATCTGAGCATGGGCGGCCACCTCACGCATGGCTCGCCGGTGAACTTCAGCGGCAAAACCTACAACGCCCATTTCTATGGTGTGGTTAAGGAGACGGGGTTAGTGGACTATGCCCAGCTGGAAGAAGTGGCCCGCCGCGAAAAGCCAAAGATGATCATCTGCGGCGCCTCGGCCTACAGCCGCGACTGGGACTTTGCCCGCATCCGCCGCGTGGCCGATGAGGTAGGCGCTTTTGTGCTGGCCGACATCGCCCACCCTGCCGGACTGATTGCCAAAGGGCTGCTGTCCTCTCCTTTTGAACACTGCCAT
Source organism: Chitinophagaceae bacterium (assembly GCA_036263755.1). GTDB lineage: Bacteria > Bacteroidota > Bacteroidia > Chitinophagales > Chitinophagaceae > Flavisolibacter. The sequence continues at coordinate 1,720 of DATAGL010000247.1, forward strand.
TTTGTTACCTCTACCACACACAAAACCCTGCGCGGTCCCCGGGGCGGCATCATTCTGATGGGTACCGATTTCGAGAATCCCTTCGGCCTGAAAGACGTCAAAGGCAACATCCGCATGATGAGCAACCTGATCGACATGGCGGTGTTCCCCGGTACGCAGGGCGGCCCGCTGGAGCATATCATTGCGGCCAAGGCAGTTTCCTTTGGCGAGATCCTCAGCGAGGAGTTCACGCAATACGCCCAGCAGATCCAGCTGAATTCCCAGGCGATGGCCAAAGCTTTTGTGGACCGCGGCTATGATATCATTTCCGGCGGCACCGAGAACCACCTCATGCTGATCGACCTGCGCAACAAGAACATCACCGGTAAAAAAGCCCAGGAGACCCTGGACCGTGCCCATATCACCCTGAACAAGAATGCCGTTCCTTTCGACGACAAAAGCCCGTTCGTTACATCCGGCATCCGTGTGGGCGTACCGGCGGTCACCACGCGGGGCATGAAGGAAGACCATATGAACACGGTTGTGGAATTCATTGACCGGGTGCTGATGAACCTCGACGACAATACGCTGGTGGAAGGCGTGGCAAAAGATGTGCATGCCTTTATGGAGCAATTCCCCTTGTATCCTGAATTAGGTTAACCCAAACTGCGCTCTTATGTTACAACGCGTTCAAAGCCTCTGGTTATTATTCGCTTCCGCCTTTACGGCGGTCACCTTCCGCTTTCCCTTTTTCAGCGGAAAACCGCAGGCCGGGCAGGCCGGCCGCAACGCCAATCCCATCGATCCCCTTACCGGTTATGAAGCACTGGATGCAGACTCCAATATCTGGCTCCTGATCCTGACCGTACTGACGGGTCTTGTAGCTTTTGTGACCATCTTCCTGTACAACAACCGGAAGCTGCAGCAAAAGCTCTGTTACCTCGGCATTTTCCTGGCCATTGTGCTGTATGTGCTGTATTTCCTGGAAATGCAGCGCTTCCTTCAGGGCAACGTGGCCATCTGGGCCGTGTTCTATTTCGCAATCCTCGTCTGCTATATACTGGCCCTACGGGGCATCTGGCGGGATGAAAAACTTATCCGGAGCATGGACCGCTTCCGGTAAAAAGAGGAGCTCACGCTCCTCTTTTTTTATGGTTTTTCATCTGCAAATTATTTATAAATCATCCAGGCTGCTGTGCGAACGACCGGGCCCAGCAACCGCAGGTAATAAACGCCAGGTCCCAGCCTCTCTACAGAAACCTCCTGCTGCAGCATGCCGCCTCGGTGCGGCAGAACCGGCAGCTGCCCGACCAGCACCCCCGCCGGGGTACAAACAACCAACCGGTACGGACCCGCCGGCAGGTCGGCGCGAAAGGTGGTCCGACCCCCTCGGGATGGATTGGGGAACAGCAAAAGTTCCGGTTGCTTCGGATCCGTATTCCGGCGCAGTACCCAGGTATAGTGAACGGCCCCGCTTTCTTCCACGGCTTTGATGCGGTAATAGGCCGGCCCTGCCAACGGGTTCCGGTCCGCAAATGAATAGGCCACCGGCCCGGACCTGTCCGCAGGCTGTACCTGCCCGATTTTGGTGAACCGCTTTCCGTCCTGCGACCGCTCGACGGTATAGATTTCCGTATCTCCTTCGGTAGCGTTGCCCCAGTGCAGCAAGGGCCCTCCCTCGCTTTCCTCCACCCGGAAGCCGGTGAAACGAACCGGAAGTACCGCCAGTATGACCGCAACGGTATCGGAAGGACCTCCGGCTATGCCTGCTGTTCCATGAACCGACCGGGCCCGCACCCGGTAGTAATACGGTCCTGGCCCGTCCAGCCCCGATACCATGCAGGAATTTGCTGATCCGCCGTCGATGGGAAAAGACCGGTAGGAAGAAATAAATTCGGAAAAATCTTCCCTTCGGGCAACATCCAGCAGGTAGCCCGTAGCTCCGGGAACCGGCGTCCACTGCGCGGTAAAACTGCCTGCAGTGGTTCCCAGGGGTGCAAGCGCATCGGGCCGCAACGGGACCAGGTCGATCAGCAGGTCATCGATTTCCAGGGCAACGGTGCCTGCCGTCAGGTTGCATTTAAAATCGGTCAGCACCTGCCCCGGGGTCTGGATCGCCACATCGTTGAACAGGAGCAGGGAGTCAGCCCACAGGTCGGCCCGCCCGGGTGTTATGGTAGCGATATGGCCTTCCGGTGCCGTATAGGACAACGCGGTGCCGGAAACATTGACCACCCACAGGAGGCGGGCGCTGTCGCGGAGCACCGGACTGTTGACGCTGTTGGTGACATCGCGCAACTCAAAGGCACCCGGGGTGGAAAGAATATTGACTGAAAAGCGGGCAGCCGTACGGGCATTGGATTCGGTAAAGTTGGTAGCTACAAAACCGCTTCCGACGCGGAAGGTAGCAACGGAACGCACAGCGGCCGTATTTCCCGAGACCCTCAGGAGGCAGGACAGCATCAGGGCCCCGGGAACGGGTGAAAAATCGGTGATGCGGCTGAAGCCCCCGCTGTTGGCGCCCAGCCGGGCCAGCCGCAGGCAGGCATTGCCATTGCGGCGCACCACCGACACTTCCGTGCCCGCTCCGGTGCTGCTGCAATGATTGAACTGCCCGGGGCCAGGCTGGGTGGTGTGAATATAATCGGAAAGGCTATCGGAACCGGAAAAGTCCTGATACAGCAGTTGTGCCGGCAAACGCAGGGTCAGGGCAAGGCAAAGCCCTGAAAAAAAGATTGCTTTTTTCATAAACCATGTTGATTTGAGGGAGCGGAACGGGTGACGCAGGATCAGCGCATGTGCAGGAGGCTTCAGAGGGTGTCCGGATGGCCGGAAACGAAAATAGGCAATGCCCGGGGGCATTGCCTATTTTCCAAAGCTGTATTAACCTCGCCGCATCAGAGGAATTTTCCGGTATGGCTTCCGGGCGCTTTCTTCAGCCCTGCGGGCTTCCCGGCGTATACAAGGTGGCCGCCTTCGGCACCGGCCTCGGGCCCAAGGTCGATCACCCAGTCGGCACTACGGATCACATCCGTATTGTGCTCGATCACCAGGATGGAATGCCCCTGGTCGATCAGCGCATTGAACGAAGCGAGGAGCTTGCGGATATCGTGGAAATGAAGACCCGTTGTGGGTTCATCGAAAATAAAGAGAATGGTACCGGCCGACTTGCCCTTGCCGAGGTAGGAAGCGAGCTTCACGCGCTGGGCCTCGCCGCCCGAAAGCGTATCGGAGGACTGACCGAGCTTTACATAACCCAGGCCCACTTCACTCAGCGGCCGGATGGCACCCGTGATGGCTTTTTCGTCCTTGAAAAACTCGAGGGCCTCATCCACGCTCAGTTCCAGCACATCGTGCACGCTTTTGCCGCGGTACTGTACCTCGATCACTTCTTCCTTGAAGCGTCGTCCCCCGCACACTTCGCAGGTCAGGTGTACGTCGGCCAGGAACTGCATTTCCACGATCTTCTCTCCTTCGCCCTTGCAGGCGTCACAGCGGCCGCCGTCGACGTTGAACGAAAAGTGCTTCGGCTGATAGCCCCGCATCTTGCTCAGGGGCTGTGCGGCAAACAGGTCGCGGATACAGTCCCAGGCCTTGATGTAGGTTACGGGGTTGGAGCGGGAGGACTTGCCGATGGGGTTCTGGTCCACCATTTCCACGGAAGTGATGGCGCCGGTATCTCCGGAGAGCGCCTTGTGCAGTCCTACTTTTTCCGCCGCTTCGCCCTGGAGCTTTTTCAGTCCGGGGTAAAGAAGATGCTTCACCAGGGTAGTCTTGCCCGAACCGCTGACGCCGCTCACCACGCAAAGCACGCCCAGCGGGAACTCCACCGTAATATCTTTCAGGTTGTGGTGGCGTGCGCCTTCCACGGTAATGGATTTCGTCCACTTGCGTACCGTTTTGGGCGCGTCGATGGACAGGGTGCCGCTGAGGTACTGGCCGGTCAGGCTCTCCTTGTTTTTAACGATGGCGTTGTAATTGCCGCTGGCAATCACCTGGCCGCCGAGGTGCGAAGCCAGGGGACCCATATCGATTATATGATCCGCCTCGCGCATCATCATCT
>DATAGL010000248.1:0-3446 GCA_036263755.1 Chitinophagaceae bacterium
CAGCTTTGGTCATGTATTGCTCAACCGGGGCCAGGGCCGTTTTGAGTACCTTCCATCCCGCCGGACCGGACTGGAGTTACCGGGGGAGATCCGGGATATCGTGTACCTGCCCGGGGCTACCGGCCGCCTGCTGGTTTTACAGAATAATGAAGTGCCTGCACTTTACCGGGTCAGGCCGGTACAGCAAAGCGTCACCAAGAATGATTCACTTTAAACCTGGTACAGCAACAAGCTATTTCCTTATGTCGGCCATTCAACGATTGCTCTCCTTTCCCGCCTTGCTGCCGCTTTTCTTCCTGGTGGTGGCCGGTTGTTCGCCGGATAAAAACAAGAATGCCCTGTTTGAAGTGCTGGAGCAGGATGAGACGGGCATCCGCTTCAGCAATCAGCTGAAGGCGACCCCGGAATTCAACATGTTCCGCTATATGTACTTCTATAACGGCGCCGGCGTTGGCGCCGGTGATTTTAATAACGACGGACTGATGGACCTGTTCTTTTCGGCTAACCAGGGCGGCAACCGGATGTTCCGGAACAAGGGCCAGCTGAAGTTTGACGATATCACGGACGCAAGCGGTATCCCGCAGGACAAGAGCTGGTCGACCGGGGTTTCCGTAGTGGACATCAACAACGACGGACTGCTCGACCTCTATATATGCCGGGTAGGACAGTTTGAAAGTCTCCGCGGGAAGAACCAGTTGCTGGTATGCCAGGGCATTGAAAATGGGGTTCCCCGGTATGCGGACAAGGCAGCGGAATACGGGATTGATTTCAGTGGCTTCAGCACCCAGGCGGCTTTTTTCGATTATGACAGGGATGGTGACCTGGACCTGTACCTGCTGAACCATTCGGTACATCAGAATGGTACGTTCGGCGAACGCAATTCGTTCCTGGGTACCTATCATCCCCTCACCGGCGACCGATTTTTCCGAAATGATGGCCCCCGGTTCACCGATGTTACCAAAGAAACCGGCATCAACAGCTCGGCCATCGGGTACGGCCTGGGTATAGCAGTTTCCGACATCAATAACGACGGGTACCCGGATCTCTATATCGGGAATGACTTTCATGAGAATGATTACCTCTATATCAACCGCGGGGACGGCACCTTTTCAGAGGAACTGAATGCGCGGATGATGCATACCAGCCAGTTTTCCATGGGCGTGGACATCGCAGACATCAATAACGACGCCCTGCCCGAAATCATTTCCATGGACATGCTTCCCTCCGACCCCTACATCCTGAAACGATCACTCGGCGAAGATGAGTACAACATCTTTCACATGAAGCTGAATTACGGGTACCACCCTCAGTATGCGCGGAATGCCCTGCAGCTGAACGACGGCACCGGCCGTTTCCGGGAGATCGGGATGTATGCCGGGGTGCATGCTACGGACTGGTCCTGGGCACCGCTCTGGATGGATTTCAACAACGACGGCCGGAAAGACCTGTTTGTTTCCAATGGTATTCCGAAGCGGCTCAACGACATCGATTATGTCAGTTATGTATCAAACGACGACATCCAGCGAAAGATCAGCGCCAACGATGTAAGTGAAAAGGAAATGGCCGTGATCGATAACTTTCCCGAGATCAAACTGCCGAACAAATTTTACCTCAATACCGGCAACGCCGTTTTTGACGACCAGGAGGCCACCGACCGGGAAGTGCGCACGTTTTCCAACGGTGCGGTGTATGCCGACCTTGATAACGACGGGGACCTGGATATCGTCGTGAACAACATCCAGGACCCGGCACTGGTGTACCGCAATACCACCAATGATGCCCAGGCAAAACCGTACCTGGAACTGCAGCTCACGGGTCCTGCCGGCAACCGGAAGGCCCTTGGAGCCCGCGTATTGGTCTTTGCCGGCCAGGAGACAAGGAGTTATGAAAAATACCCGGTACGTGGTTTCCAGAGCAGCATGGAAGTGCCGTTGCACATAGGGCTGGCAGGAGCTCCTGCGGATTCCCTGTTGCTGATCTGGCCCGATGGAACCTTCCAGCACCTGGATACTGCGCAACGCGGGCGCCTGGCAGTAGCTTATTCGAAGGGATTGCCGGCTTTTGATTTTACACGGCTGGACCGGAACCGGAACAGGGACTCTTTCGTTGCAGAGGATAGGACACCGGCCAGCGGGATACGGCACCTGCACCGCGAAAACCCGTTTGTGGAGTTTGACCGCGAGCCCCTGATCCCGCATATGGTATCGCGGGAAGGTCCGGCCCTGGCCGTCGGGGACATGAACGGAGATGGCCTGGAAGACCTGTTCATCGGCTCTTCCAAAGGACATAAAAGTGCGGTTTGGCTGCAGAGTGCTGCCGGCACCTTCCGGTATTCGACGCAACCCGACCTGGAGGGAGACAGCACGTATGAAGATGTGGATGCCTGCTGGGTGGATGTGAACAACGACCGGCATGCCGACCTGGTAGTGGCCAGCGGAGGCAATGAATATTACGGTACGGATAAACACCTCCTGCCCCGCGTTTACCTCGGCGATGGCCGGGGAGGCCTCAGGCGCCTCATCGGAGCCTTCCAGGGACTGTACGAAACCTATTCCTGTATCGTTCCCGCTGATTTTAACGGGGATGGATATACGGACTTTTTCCTGGGGGGACGGGCTGTTCCCTGGGAGTACGGCCAGGTACCCCGGTCGCACCTGCTGCAAAACGACGGAACCGGTCATTTCCGTGATGTTACGGCGGCCCTGGCACCGGAGCTGCAGCATGCCGGCTTCATTAAATCAGCGGTCTGGACCGACCTGGATAAAGACGGTGACCAGGATTTAATTGTGGCTCCGGAATGGGATGGCATTACCGCGTACCTGGCCCAGAACGGGCGTCTGGTTCGTAAAAAGATTACCGATCAGAAAGGCTGGTGGAATTTTACATTACCGGTGGATGTGGATGGCGATGGGGATATGGATTTAGTAGCGGGTAACCTCGGCCAAAACAACCGGTTCGGCGTATCGAAAGCCGAAGCAGTAAAACTTTACTATGCAGACTTTGACGGCAACGGCAAAAAGGAACAGGTACTGACTTATTTCCTCCAGGGACGGGAAATTCCTTTTGCCAATAAAATGGAGCTGGAAAAACAGATTCCCATGCTGAAGAAGAAGTTTCTTTATGCCGGAGATTTTGCCAAAGCAGCACTGACGGACCTTTTCCCGTCCGGTAAGCTGAATACGGCGGTGCAACATTCGGCGGATTATTTTTCCAATGCCGTGCTGCTGAATGATGGGAAGCTCGGGTTCCGGGTGGTGGAACTGCCCTGGGAAGCGCAGCTGACCAGTTACCGGGAGGCCCTGGCCGTCAATGTAAATAATGATTCCCTGCCCGACCTGTTCCTGGCCGGCAATTTTTACGACAACAATATCCAGATGGGGCGGTACGATGCAGACTATGGCACCGTTTTAATTAACAAAGGAAAGGGAGCTTTTGCCTTTCTTCCG
>DATAGL010000249.1:0-1608 GCA_036263755.1 Chitinophagaceae bacterium
TAGTAAAAAAGAGAGGAAAGTGGCTCCGGTTGAAGTCGCAGGAAGGAAGTTGCGGGGCGGTTTCCTTCGGACGGTGTGCAGTGGCCTGCAGCGCTTCCGTCCGGATGATATGGAAGAACGTAAAAAGAGGAGGGGTAAAAAGGCTGCAGGGGAATCAGCCACCCGGTAGAAGAAAAATGGATGCCTGCACCGCGGGCGGCAGGCTGACCATCCGGTAAGGAGGCATATATAAGTTCAATTGGTGGGCAGTGATTGACGACTTATCGGTACGGTTAATGGAAAAGAAGGCCGGTCCTGCAGGATTTTTCATAGCGAGAGGAGAAGACATGCAGGATATGATTATTTATACCAGGCCCTTTGTAATGGCATAGGATATAAGGCTTATGGGATTGGGACAGCCCGTCTTTCGTTCGGGGCTTGCAAATTCTGAATTCCCGTTTCCGTGCGCTCCGGCAGCGGTCATAAATGTGTATTTTAGTTCCTTTAAACCTCTTTCCCCTAACTCCATTTGAATGAACCCTTTCAAGACCTTCTTCATCGGTGGCTATGAATGTGCTGATATTGTAAACAACAGGGGAAACCGCGTAGACCTGCTGAAAATGACAGGCCACGATACGCATGTTCTGGAAGATTATAAAAGGCTGGCAGCAGCCGGCATAAGGACCGTACGGGAAGGAATCCGCTGGAGCGTTGTGGAAGCCACGCCAGGGGTGTATGATTTCACAGAGGTGCGGAACCGGCTGGTAGCGGCACAGGAAACCGGCATACAGCAACTCTGGGACATTTGTCATTTCGGTTACCCGGACGGGCTCATGCCTACGCATCCTCAATTTGCCGAAAGGCTGACCTCGGTATGTGAAGCGTTTACCCGGCTTTACCGCCAGCATACCGAAGACCCCCTGATCATCACGCCCATCAACGAGATTTCTTTTCTCTCCTGGCTTTCCGGTGAGGCCCGCGGCACCATCCCGTTTGCCACGCATTCAGGGTTTGACCAGAAGTATTTCTTATGCAGGGCCATGATCCGGGCGGTGGAGGCGATAAAAAGGATTGACCCTGCCGCGCTGGTGATGATGGTGGAGCCCCTGGTCCGGGTGCATCCCCGGCCGGGTGAGGAAACCAATGATGCCATAACGGGTTTCAATGAAGCCCAGTTCCAGGCCATGGATATCATCACCGGCAAAATGTGTCCGGAACTGGGCGGCAGGCCGGAGTACCTCGACCTGGCCGGCTTTAATTACTATTACAACAACCAGTGGGAAGACCGGGGGGCGGTTTACGGATGGTGCACTGCCCGGCGGCGGATGTCCTTTACCGAACTGCTTTCCGATGCCTGGAAGCGGTATGGTATTCCCGTGGTGTTGTCGGAAACAGGCCATTTTGGTGAAGACCGTGCTGCCTGGATGGAACTCATTACCGAAGATTGTATAGCAGCTCTTCGGCAGGGTGTACCCCTCAGGGGGATCTGCATTTATCCGGTGCTCGACCGGCCGGACTGGGATTTTCCCCAAAAGCTCATTCCCTGCGGCATCTGGAGCTATAACAGCCTGAAAGAGCGCTCCACGGAAGAGGACTACCTGGCAAGGGTAGAAGCCTGCCATTTCAGAA
>DATAGL010000250.1:0-2937 GCA_036263755.1 Chitinophagaceae bacterium
ACCTGACTACATCGAAGAAGAAAAATGAGTTCGAGGCGGAAACGCTGGACTTTTTAAACCTTTCTCCCTTCATCATCGACCGAAATGCTTTTGAAGCCAGAACTGACCGTTCCAACCTGATGTTTTTTGAAAAGTATATACACTCGGGCAAAGCATATTGCTTTAAAAATGTGCGCCGTCCGGAAAGCGAGGAAGACTGCATCGAGATAGGTGAAGAGGAACAATACGAGGCGCTGCGGCCTCAGTTTGAAGCATTTCGTTCCATGATCTTAAACGAAACCATTGAGGGGAGTGTTGTATGAGCCAGAGTGAAATAAGCAGTCCTTTCAAATTCCTGGATCCCTATAACCGGCAGGATAAGGATATCTTTTTTGGTCGAAAGGATGAAGTGGAGCGCCTTTACCAACACGTCAACAAAAACAGGATTGTCCTGATTTACGGCACGTCGGGTTCCGGCAAAACCAGCCTGGTGCAATGCGGGCTGGCCAACCGGCTGGAAGTGACTGACTGGGTGCCTTTTTTTATCCGCAGGGGCCAGGATATCAACCGGTCCTTACTGGAAAACCTGCTGGCCGCCAAGGCGCTGGCCGGAGTGGAGCTTAAGGGAAGCATGGCAGAACGTCTGGTTTTGGCCCTCGATAAAATCGGTTCTTTTTACCTGCGTCCTGTGTACCTGATCTTTGACCAGTTTGAAGAATTGCTGATCCTGGGCGAGCAGGAGGAAAAAGATGCATTTATCGGAAACCTGCAGAGTATATTATTGGGAGAGGAGACCAAATCCTGCAACCTGCTGTTCATCATGCGCGAAGAGTACTTTGCCGCGCTGGATATCTTCGAGCAAAAAATTCCCGGCTTTTCCGATCGGAGGTTACGGGTGGAAACCATGCGTCCTAAAAAGGTGAAGGAAGTCATCCTGCGCTCCTGCGAAAAATTCAATATTAAACTGGAGGCTCCGGAGGAAAATGCGCAACAGATCATTGATATCTTAAAAGGGAAAACTGGCATCTCACTGCCCTACCTGCAGGTGTACTTAGACCAGTTATGGAAGCATGATTTTGGAAAAACCTACCCTGAAGGAAGTACCGAGGCACATCCGGAGCTGGAATTCACTACGGAAGAGATCCGCACCTTCGGTGTGATTAAGGATGTGCTGGACCGCTTTCTGGGCCAGCGGAAACAGGCGTTGCAGCGGGAACTGGAAGAAGCATTTGACCCGGTTCCGGATGACTTTATTACCAGCGTGCTGGATTCTTTTGTCACGGACGAAGGAACGAAGCTGCCAATCATCTATGAGCGAAAGAATGGGGAGATCCTACTTAAAAATGCACCTGAATACTTGAAGCGCCTGCCCGCACCGCCGCTGGCCTTCGCGCTCAATCAATTGGAGGCAAGCCGGATACTACGTACCGATGGCGATAGCATTGAACTAGCTCATGATATCTTGGCAGCACTGATTGACCAGCAGCGTTCGGATGAGCAAAGGCGGCTCAATGAAATCAGGCGCTCCATTCGGAATGGCTACCATAATTATAAACAGCTTCAGGAGTACCTTACCGGTAAGCAGATCGCCAAGTATGAAGACGTTATCAATAAATTAGGCTTGGAAGAGGAGTATATCCAATTCTTCGAAGAAAGCAGGATATTCCGCAAAGAAGAGGAAAACCGGAAGCTTGCGGAAGCCGAGCAAAGGACGGAGGAGGAACGGATGCTGCGCTTGGAAGCGGATACAGCAAGAGAAACAGCGCAGGAGAAAGCGGTAGCTGCTAGGGAAGCGGAAGGTAAGGCAAAAACGAATGCGCTACGTGCAAAGGTGATTAGTGCATTTGCGTTTTTCCTAGCGATCATTTGTTTTTTGTTATTCCGGGACTCTGCCATTCGGAAAAACGAAATTCAGAAGAGCCGCGACGCATTGCAGGTACAAAAAAACCGATCTGTAGAACAGGCTGAAATGCTGGCCCAGGAAATTTCCCGAAGAAATAAGGTGGAATTTGAAAAACTGCAGACTGATGTGGAAGTGTTGAAGAAGGCGGGAGAAGTAGAGTTGGCTTCCCGGCTGATCAACGAGAAGCGGGAGTTGTTTGCCGATAGAGGTTTGTTAGGTTTCGACAGTTTGGAGAACAGTTTAAAAATAAATAAATGAGTGCAACTAAATTGCCTGTATTTGCAATCATCGGGATGATTTCCTTCTTGTTCTCTATGCACAACGGCGGGGCCCAGGTCACTGCAGGCACTGCCGATTACAAGATGGCGGGCTACGACAATATTATGAAAAAGGCGGAACAGCTGGAAGCTCAGAAAGATTTTGAGGCAGCTATCGTCAAATTGAACGCTGCCAAGGTGTTGCAGCCCCAAAAGGGCCGCGAGGTGGACAACGCCATTTTAAGGATTTATAAAAAAATAAACCAACTCCGGAAAGATGCGGAGGCAAGACAACAGCAGATAGAACAATTGAATGTTCAAATGACAACAGGGTTCCGTAAGCTGGCATCCGAAACATTATTAACGGATGCTGAGCGGGTTTTCAATTCCAACTATTTTGATATAAACACCTCTTATTTGATAACGGAGTTCGTCAGCAAATACATTGATCATGATAACGAACATGCTTTGCGAGTATTGTTGAAACACATATTCTACAAGCATAATAATATCGATTTTTCCGATTTTGACCGCTTTTACCGGAATGACAGCATGCCCTTAAACTATCGTAATATAAATGTGCCGGGAGTGGGCTCAATAAAGCAAATCAAGCTGTATGCGAACGGGTCCAGACTGATGGTGTATACAAAGGCGGAAAATATTGCAGAAAGCGAAATCGTCGTTTTTGACGTGGCATCTCAGAAGGTGGTTACGAGCATTCCGCTGACTGAATGCCATTTCGATGAGTTAAGCATATACCCAGAGAGCAATGTGTTTTTTACGGTCAAAAAAATAGAT
>DATAGL010000251.1:0-11664 GCA_036263755.1 Chitinophagaceae bacterium
TCGAGGTTTCACAGCAGGCCATGCCGAGTCCGAACATGAGCTGGTAATGCTCTTTATGTCCGAAGGCAAAATTCCAGTACGCGTCGGCCATTGCCTTGATCTTGTCTTCGGGCGCGGGATGCTTTTTGGCGGCCCGCTCCATCTTGGCCGTCAGCAGCCGGAATCCTTCCCGGGCGAACTCCATCAGGATGGCTTCCTTGTTGGTGAAGTGATCGTAAATCACCGGCACGCTGTATTCGATCGCTTCGGCGATCCTGCGGATCGATAGCGATTGCCAGCCTTCGCTTTTCACCATCTGCCAGGCAGTGGTGAGGATTGCGGACCGTACTTCTTCTTTTTGCCGTTGCCTGCGTTCAGTTACGCCCATTTGCTGATTTTACCTAACAGTGTTAGCAAAGATATCAGCGATAAATCCGGAATTCCAAAACTTTTTTTCCGCAACTGGGCCCGCTCCGTCTGTCCTTCCCTGCAAAGCTGCTGCATTTCAATGCGTTAAAAAAGGGATGAATGCGCAAAAATAGCGGGTCGTTTGCGGCAGCGGTATCCCCAAATCCGGGGAACCACAGATTAGCAGGATCAGGCAGGGATTAGCGGGATGGGGATTAAAGGATGAAAATTTCGCGCAGGGCAAAGGAGAAAAGGAAGACGCAGAGAATGCCTCTATTGCTCCTTTTCTCCTTTGCCCTGCGCGAAACAATAAATCCCGAAATCCAACCCCAAACCATAAACCCAAAACTCCAAACTCCAAACTTCCCTGTAACCTCCTTCCGCACCCGGTAGTCTGATCCGGAAATAACTGCTTATGCGTTTTCTTACCCTTATCCTGATCTTCTTTGTTTCGGCCCTGCGCGCCCAGCAGCCGGCCCCCGCCATCGAACTTTCTTCCGCCGATAAAGACAGCCTGACAGCAATGGCTTACCGCGCCGGCTTTTCCGGCACCCTGGTGATCGTACAGAACGGCAAGGAAATTTTTACGTACAGCGGGGGCCTGGCCGATGAGTCCACCGGACGGTATAACGACCCCGATACCCGTTTCAACCAATGCTCCAATGGCAAAACACTGACGGCCATCCTCGTGCTCCAGGCCGTGGAAGCGGGCCGGCTGAAACTCGATGAACCGGTGGCGCCCTACATGCCCAAGGGTACGGCCCTGCCCAATGCCGCCCGCATCACCATCCGGCAGCTGCTGAACCATACCTCGGGCCTGGGTGATTTCTTCGAGCACCCGAAATTCAGCGACTCGCTGGTGCGCACTATTGATCAGCACTACCAGCTGGTGACAGACATGAAGCCGGTCTCCGATACACCGGGAAGCAAGTTTCACTATTCAAACTCCGGCTTTATCGTACTGGGTAAAGTGCTGGAAACGGTATACCGGCACCCGTACCAGGAACTGGTGCAGGAACGTATCCTGACTCCTGCCGGGATCACCGGCGGGAAGGGAAAAGCCTACAGCACCGGCTATGCACAGAAAGACGGCCGCTGGGAGCGGGGGGAAGGCAACGAGCACCGGTACTGGACCTCGGCCGGCGGCATCTTTCTTTCTCCGCGGGAAATGAACGTCCTCCTCCAGGCGCTGAACAGCGGTAAATACCTCTCCAATGAAAGCCGCCGCCAGCTCTGGTCCAAGGAATCACGCCCCGAGCCCGGACCGCCTTTTGTGCACTACGGACTGGGCTGGATGGTGGAAGATCCGGGCGGCCTGACGCTGCTGGGCCACAACGGCGGCGTTCGCGGCTTCCAGTGCGCCTTCCGCTACCTGCCTTCCGAAAACATCTCCTTCTACCTCTGCTCCAACCGCGACGGCGGCGGCGAGCGGCTCTTCATGCAAACCCTGTTTCTCCTGATGAAGAAGAAAGGAATCGAGCCTCCGAGGTAAGCCGATGTACGATGTACGATGTACGGTGTACGATGTGGGTTAAACCAATCCTTCGTCCTTCTTCAATCGACATTCTTTGTTCGATATTCTGCCGCAGGCAGTAGTTGCACGCAAAGCCGCAAAGATTATTGGATAAACAATCCATAGTCTCTGCTCTGCTCTTCTTACCTTCAGGCATACATCATACACCGTACATCGTACATCGTAAATCGTACATCCCATGCTCCGCCTGCTTCTGATATCGATATCCTGCTGCTGCCTGCAGCCCGTCCACGCCCAGCTGTTTACCGATTCCCTTTCCATAGAAGGCAAAACCCGGACCTTCCGGTACTACCGGCCGGAAAAGGCAAAGAAGCCGCTCCGGATCATCTTCCTGCTGCACGGCTCGGGGGGCAACGGGGAAGGCATGCGCCGCACGGCCGCTTCGCTGGAAGCCGTGGCTGAAGCCGAAAACCTGCTGCTGGTTTACCCCGATGGCTACAAGCGGTACTGGAACGAATGCCGGAAGATGGCGGCCAGTGAGGCCAACAAGGAAGACATCAATGAAGAGGCCTTCTTCACCGAAATGCTCTACTACCTGCGCAAGCGCTACCCGTTGCGGGAAGCCGTTCATGCCATCGGTTTCTCCGGGGGCGGGCATATGGCCTACAAACTGGCCCTGACCCTGCCGCAGCAGTTTACTTCCGTTACCGCCATCGTGGCCAACCTGCCCGACAGCGCCAACCTGGACTGCACCGCGTCGGGAACACCCGTATCGGTGCTGATCGTGAACGGAACAGCCGATGAGGTCAACCCGTACAATGGCGGGCCGATGATGGTGAACGGGGCTTCCTTCGGCGGCGTACGGTCTTCCCAAGAATCGCTCCGTTACTGGGCAGAACTGGCCGGCTACCGGGGAGCGCCCGTGGAAGCGGCCCTGCCCGATGCCGTGGCCGATGACCAGACCATTGTCCGCCACACCTTCCAGGCAGCAGGTAAACCCGAGATCACTCTCCTGGAAGTGCGGGGCGCCGGACACGAAGCCCCCACCGATATCGACGTGTTCCGCGAGGCCCTGCTGTTCTTCAAAAGAAACAGCCGTCCGTAAAGACCGGAGTGAACTCCGGTAGCCGGATCGTATTATCTTGGGACAGGAGCCGGAAGGCTGCCCGCAACGATTGACCTTACGGCTATATGAAGAAAACCTTTGCTTCCCTGCTATTCCCCGCAGCGATCCTGCTCCTGAGCGCCTGTCATTCCGGCGATGCGCCGCCGATCCTCCAGGATTCGGCCTCGGTAAGTGCAGGAGCCACCCTGTTCGAGCAGCACTGCAGTTCCTGCCACAACTTCCGGCAGAACGGGATCGGTCCCAACCTCTCGGGCGTGACCGCTAAAACGTCGGCCGACTGGGTGCGGCGCTTCATCCGGCACCCGCAGGAACTCATCCGCGCGGGAGACGAGCGGGCCCGGGCCCTTTATCAGGAATACGGAACCGTGATGCCTTCTTTTGCCGCGCTATCCGGGCAGGAAACAGAGCAGCTGCTGGCCTACCTGCATACCCACAAGGAAGTGGTCAGAAAACCGCTGGCGGATGGTTCGCTCGAAGATCCGTTGCCGGGAAAAATACCGATGTCGCCCCTGGCAGCCGAACTGCAGCCGGTAGCTGAATTCCCCTCCACCTCCGGTAAAAAGCCCCGCACCCGCCTGGCGAAACTGGAGCCGGAACCGGGCACCGGCACCCTCTTCGTGCACGACCAGCGCGGAGTGTTGTACGCGCTGCGCAACAGCCGGCCCGAGGTATTCCTGGAGATCGCCCGGTGGAAGCCAAAATTCATCCATGAGCCCGGACTGGCCACGGGCCTGGGATCGTTCGCCTTTCATCCCGATTACGTACAAAACGGCTTGTTCTATACGACCCATACCGAAGCACCGGGTGCCGCCCGGGCCGATTTTCCGCTGCCCGACACGGTTAAAAAAACGTTGCAGTGGGTGCTCTGCGAATGGAAGCGCACCGGAAAGGAAGGCCCCCTGTTTGCCGGTACGGTGCGGGAGCTGTTCCGTACCGAAATGGTGGCGGGCATTCATGGGGTGCAGGAAATCGCGTTCAACCCCGAAGCCCGGAAAGGCAGTCCTGATTACGGGTTGCTGTACATCGGCGTGGGCGACGGCGGTTGCGTGGAGAATGGTTACCCCTGGCTGGCGCATGACCGGGGGCGCATCTGGGGCACGGTCCTCCGCATTGACCCGAAAGGAAGGAACAGCCGCAACGGACGCTATGGCATCCCGGGCGATAATCCTTTTGCGCATCAGAAAGACGCACTGGGCGAGATCTATGCAATGGGCTTCCGCAATCCGAGCCGCCTGAGCTGGACGGCCGCCGGCGATCTGCTGGTAGCGCACATCGGGCAGCGGCAGATCGAGTCGGTGAACGTGGTGCGGAAAGGCGATGATTACGGCTGGCCGCACCGCGAAGGTTCCTTCCTGATGAATCCCCTGAAGGAAATGGATAAGGTATACCCGGTTCCCCTCAGCCAGCAGCCCGCCTCCTTTGCCCGGCCGGCCGCCCAGTACGACCATGACGAAGGCAAGGCCATTGCCGGGGGCTTCGAGTACCGGGGCCGCGCCGTGCCGGCCTTCCGGGGGCTTTACCTCTTCGGCGACATTCCGACCGGGCGGTTGTTTTGCGTCCGCACGGCCGACCTGCGCCCTGGTGCCATGGCCCCCATCCGCGAGTGGACGCTCCGGCTGAACGGCCGGCCCGTTTCCTTAAAAGACCTCACCGGAAACGGCCGCGTGGACCTGCGGTTCGGACGCGATGCGCAGGGGGAGCTGTACCTTTTTACCAAGGCAGAAGGGAAACTGTACCGGCTGGCGGAGGCGGGGAGGAGCACTGCTTTTTGAACCACTAAGGCACAAGGACAGGGCACAAAGAAATATAAGAGAGAATCTTATGGAAAGGATGTGGATGGATTATATAGGAATGGATACCGGGTTGGATGGATGGATTGTGCTTTCCGCAGTACAACACTGCCCTGTAACTGTGCAGCGCTTTGAAAAGGCTGCCCGTTTGAAAACGGTTCAGGGCTGCCCGCTTGTTTAACGGGAAGGGGAACCCATGGGTGAAAGCCGCTGGTTCTTTCCAAAAAGCGTGCGGTCCAATCCAATGGATGAAGGACCCTGTTTTTTGAGAGGAAACGTGAAGGGGCATAAAAAAGCTTCCGGAACCCGGAAGCTTTTGGATAACGTATAGTTAGGGGATCGTTTTAAAATTCCCCGAAAGAGCCGGCCATCTCTCCATTGGTTAATAGCTTCATGGCGCCGGTTTCTTCATTGTACAACTTGCAGGTAAAACGCATTTTCACCGTTACGTAATATTGTCCGACCGCATCCGGGGCATCCACCACCGAAAGGATCTCGAAATGGCTGCCCGTCTGGTCGGCGCTCCCTGCTTTTGTGCTCCACAACTTGCCCTCACCATCTACCCATTCCACCTCCACTCCATTATGGTCCTGGAAACCGCTTTGCGGTACATAGGCATAAGTGCCCGGGGCAAAAAAGGCATGTACCCGGGCCGGGGTGACGTTGAGGTAATCGGGTAGAAGACCCTTGGTAATGTACAGGGCGGTACGTCCGGCGGGATGATCCCCGCTGCCTTCGGTTTCCGGATGCACGGAAGCCCAGGGCGCTACGTCAAACAAGCCATTAATCCCGGAGCCGGCCACTACATCATTAACTCCATCCGAAAATTCACTGAACGCCTGGCCGCCGATGGTCGCTTTGTAATAAAATTCGGCGTCCTCCGGCACATTGCCATTGCCGCCGCTGCCGCCGCCCGGGTTGCCGGACCCGGATCCGCCCACATCAATGTTCAGGTGGCAGGTATTCGTTCCTGCAGGGAGGGAAAAAGTGTACAGCCCCGGTTCCGAGGGCGTGCCTTGCGCCTGGAGCAGGAGCACCTGGGTGCCGGTTGCGGTAAACGTGCCCGAGCCGGAAAATTTCAGTCCGTTGAAGGTGGTGGTGGTATAGGTCCAGGTACCGGGATGGGTCACTTCAACGGTAACAGCAGCCAGGTCCGTTGCATCGGAAGCCTCGCCGGCGTTGTATTCCCCGGATACCTGGATGACCGGGCAGGCACTGCCGGGAGCCGTCCAGGCAAATACGGCGGTTCCGCTTCCCGGGCCGGGTCCAGTGCCGGCGCCGTTTTCAAAAGAGCGCTCTTTCCCGCAACCGGCAAGGAGCAGCCATAAGCAGGTAATGGAAAGAATAGAACAAAGAGTACGGTTCATAAGGAGTCAGGTTTCAGTGATACGGGCATTTGCCGGCGCCGAATGTACGCACTCGCGCGCAAGCGTCATAACGCCGACGGGAAAAAGTGAATAGGTCAATAGGTGAATGGGTGAATCTGTAGGTGAATGAGTGGGTTGGTGAATGTGCGGAAATGCAAGTGTGCAGATATGCAAATGTGCAAATTTTAGGTTGTACGATGTGTGATGTACGATGTACATTCGTCAATCGCCAATCGCCAATCGCCAATCGCCAATCGCCAATCAAATCAGAGACTGCTTAAGGTACAATATATTCTTTGCGTCTTTGCGGCCCTTAGCGTCTTTGCGTGAAACCAACCCTCCTTTTCTCCTTAGCTCTGCGCGAAACCCCTAATCCCAACGAAACCATGCCCACCAACATTCCTTCCTTCTCGCGGTACCAGGTAAAAATCATCCTCCTGCTGGCGCTGGTGCAGTTCACCGTTGTGCTCGACTTTATGGTCATGTCCCCGCTGGGCGATTTCCTCATCAAATCAATGGACCTGGATGCCAAAGAATTTTCCTGGGCGGTATCCGCTTACGCATTCAGTGCCGGCGCTTCCGGGCTGCTGGCTGCCGGTTTTGCCGACCGGTTCGACCGCCGGAAACTGCTCCTGTTCTTTTACGCCGGTTTTATCGGGGGCACCCTGCTCTGCGGACTGGCCACTACCTTCGGGTGGCTGCTGTTCGCCCGCATCTTTACCGGTTTGTTCGGCGGGGTGCTGGGTTCCATCTCCCTGGCCATCGTGTCCGACCTTTTTGCCTTCGGGCAGCGCGGCCGGGTGATGGGCTTTATCCAGATGGCCTTTGCCGTGAGCCAGGCCGCCGGTATCCCGGTTGGGCTTTTCCTGGCGGAACGGGCCGGCTGGCAGATGCCTTTTTTCCTCATCGTCGGGATCGCCGTAGTGACGGTAGGCGGCATTGTGGTGGTGCTGCGCCCCCTGACCGGTCACCTGGAGTCCGGCAGTGAGCGCCGGGCCCTGGCGCATCTCTGGAATACGCTCTCGCACCGGCCCTACATCCTGCCCTTTCTGACGACCGCCTTACTGTCCATCGGCGGCTTCCTGCTGATGCCCTTTACTTCTGCCTTCCTGGTGAACAATGTGCTTATCAGGCCCGGCGACCTTCCCTTTATCTATGCCTGCATGGGCGTCGGTTCATTTATCCTGCTGCCGCTCATCGGGCAGCTGGCCGATAAAGCCGGCAAGCTTCCGGTGTTCCTTGGCGGGTCGGTGCTGGCCTCGGCCATGATCCTCGTGTACACGAACCTGGGGCCTTCCTCCCTGTGGACGGTCATCGGCATCAGCGTGGTGATGTTCGCCAGTATTATGTCGCGCATGATCCCGGCAACGGCCCTGATGACCGCCATCCCCGACCTGAAAGACCGCGGTGCCTTTATGAGCGTGAACGCCTCGCTGCAGCAGGTGGCCGGCGGTGCCGCCGCCGTCATTGCCGGCTGGGTTATTGTGCAGGACAAGCAGACCCACCAGGTATACCATTTCGATACCCTTGGATACGCCTGTGTGGCCGTGATTGCCCTTTGCGCCTTCCTCATGCGCATCATCAGCCGCCGCATCAGAACCGCGGATTAGCAGGATTTTGTAAGGATTCACCCGATCGGATTGAATGATTCAAGCCTGGCTTTCACAAAGTTTCAAAGGCCCGCAAAGACACGAATGATAATTTGGACCTTGCGCATTCTCAATCAATCGTACACCGTACATCACACATCGTACATCCTAAAATTTGCACATCAGCACATCCGCACATCTGCATATCTGCACATTCACCCACCCTCTCATTCCCCTGCCAATTCACCCATTCACCTATTGACCTATTCACTTATCTTGCCGCATGCAGGAAACCCTACGCCTCCGCCTGGAGGCCGCCCGTAAAGAACTGCTGGATTTCAGCCTCCGCAATCCCTTGCTGCATTACCGCCGTCCCGCCACGCGCGGGGTCAGCATCACCGGCGAATCGGCCGACGCCCTCTACCAGCTGCTGGTAGTCCAGGGGCGGAGCCTCACCTTTCTGCCGCAGCCCGCCGTGGAGCAGGGCGCGCTCGCGATGCCTGCTCCCTCGGAAGAAGCATTGCACGATACCCGGCTGCAGACCGCCGACAGTGAGGCCGTCCTGCAAAAGCGGCTCCTGCATACGTTCTACGCGGCCCGTACCGCCGTGGAGGAAACCGGCGTCAATATTCTTTACCTCGTCCTGGGCCAGCTCGAATGGTACGAAAGCGATGCGGGTGAAGAGGCGCGCCGCGCGCCGCTGGTGCTGGTGCCCGTACGGCTGGAGCGCTCCGGCGCGGCCGACCGCTTCCGGCTCGTCCCGACCGGGGAGGAGACGGGCGACAACCTGACGCTCCAGGCAAAGCTGAAAAACGACTTCGGGCTGCGCCTGCCCGAACTGCCCGAGGAGGAAGACCTTTCCCTGGCGGCTTACTTTGACGCGGTGGCCGCCGCGGTTGCCGGCCGCCGGCGCTGGCAGGTGGTGCGGGATTCCGTGGAGCTGGGCTTTTTTTCCTTCGGGAAATTCATGATCTACAACGACCTCTCATCCGATACCTGGCCGGCCGGCCGGCAGCCCGCCGACCATCCGCTGATCCAGAACCTGCTGGGTGCGGGCTTCTCCGATCCCAGGCCGTCGGTGCCCGACGATGCCTTCCTCGACAGCGAGCCGGCCGCGCACGACCTGTTCCAGGTGGTGGATGCCGATGCCTCTCAGCTCCTGGCCCTCCTGGCGGTAAATGAAGGCCGCAACCTGGTGATTCAGGGACCGCCCGGCACCGGCAAGTCGCAAACCATCACCAACATCATCGCCCATGCAGTAGGCGCCGGGAAAAAAGTACTCTTCGTGGCAGAAAAGCTGGCCGCCCTCGAAGTGGTGAAGCGCCGGCTGGATTCCGTCGGGCTGGGCGAAGCCTGCCTGGAGCTGCACAGCCATAAATCCAGTAAAAAAGAACTCCATGCCGAGCTGCGGCGGGTGCTCGACCTGGGCCGTCCCGCCCTGCAGCACCTGCAGTCGGAAGTGGCCCTGCTGCACAGCCGCCGGGCAGAGCTCAACGAATACTGCGCCGCGATCAATGCGGACATTGCCGGCAGCGGACTGACGGCCCAGCAGGTAATCGGCCGCCTCCTGCGGATCGGCAGAGTCCTGGGCGACCGCACGCTCCCGCGCATCGAGGCCCACCACCTGCGCCACTGGGACGGGGCGGTGGTGCAGCGGGCCGAAGCCCTGGCCGACCGGGTGCAGGCCCGCCTGGCGGAAAGCGGCATGCCCGGCGGATCACCCTTCTGGGGCAGTGGCCTGCGCGTGCTGCTGCCGACCGGGGAAGCCACCCTCGTCGGGCTCCTGCAGGCCGGTGAAGAAGCGGTACAGGCGCTGGAAACCGAAGGGGCCCGGATCGCTGCCGTTTTCGGGCTGCCGGCACCCCGGCACCGGACCGAAACCCTGTTCCTCAGCGAGGTGGCCGGCCAGCTGGCCGGGGCGCCTTCACTGGAAGGGGTACACGTCTCCGCTGCCGCCTGGCTGTCCGAAGCGGGGAACCTGGCGAAGGGCCTGGAAACAGGGGAACGCCTGTTCGCGCTGCAGCAGCAATATGCGGGGGTGTTTCTGCCGGAAGCCTGGGAACAGCCGCTGTTACCCGTACGTGCGGAACTGCTGGCCCATGGCGGCAAATGGTACCGCTTTCTTATTGGCTCCTATAAAAAGGCCGTGCGCACCCTGCAGGCCCTGTGCACCGGGAAGCTCCCTTCCTCCAACGAAGAGCGCCTGCAGTACGTGGATGCCCTGCTGGAAGGCCGCCGGCTGATGACCGCCTTTGCCGACCAGGCCCCGCTGGGACGGGAACTGTTCCGTTCCCGGTGGAATGACGCGGCCTCCGACTGGCCGGCGCTGCGCGCCGTAGCTCTCTACCTCGAAGAGGTGCATCGTTCCGTCCAGGGCGGGCGGCTGCCTGCTGAAGTACTGGCCTACCTCGAAAAGTACCCCGATGCGACCGTGGCCCGGCAGGCCCATGAGGCCCTGACCCGGCGCCTGGCTGCGCACGGCAAGGGAGTGCAGGGGGTGTCTGAAGGCCTTCAATTGGATGAAGGACGCTGTTTCCCCGGCGGACTCCTGCACCAGCCCTTTACCCTGCAGGGAGAAACCTTCCGGAGCTGGCGCGAAGGATTGCCCGGCCTGCAGCCGGCCATTGCCTGGAACAACCTGAAGGACCTGGCCGAAGGGGAAGGTCTTTCGGTGGTGACGGACCTGGCCGAGCACTGGCCCGAAGCCGTTACGGGGCTGAAGACCGCTGTTCAGAAAAGCTGGTACGAGTACCTGCTGGAAGAAGCCTTTTCCGCAAGGCCGCCGCTGCGCCGGTTTGAGGGCGCCACGCACGAAGAAGTGATCCGCCAGTTCCGCCGCCTCGACGGACTGAACCTGCAGTACAACCGCGCCCGTGCCGCCCTGGCGCACTGGGAGCGCCTACCCGAGCCGGAAGGAGCGGGGCAGATGCAGGTACTGCGCCACGAGTTCAACAAGCGGTCCCGCCACCTGCCCGTGCGCCGGCTGATGGCCGAAGCCGGACTGGCCATCCAGGCGGTCAAGCCCGTATTCATGATGAGCCCTTTGTCCATCGCCAACTTCCTGCCCCCGAGTGCCCTGGAGTTTGACCTGGTGATCTTTGACGAGGCAAGCCAGGTGCGCCCCGTGGAAGCCCTCGGCGCCCTGATGCGCGGCCGGCAGCTGGTGGTGGTGGGGGATACCAAACAATTACCGCCGACTTCGTTCTTCGATACACTGACCCGGGAGGAAGACGAGGAAGAGGAAAACATAACGGCCGACATGCAGAGCGTGCTCGGACTCTGCGATGCGCAGGGGGCGCCGCAGCGGATGCTGCGCTGGCACTACCGCAGCCGCCACCAGTCGCTCATCGCCCTGTCGAACGATGAATTCTATGAGAACCGCCTGGTGGTTTTTCCCTCCCCGGGATCGAAGCACCGGCTGGGCCTCGTACTGCACCAGCTCACCGGTACGTATTACGACCGAGGCCGCACCCGCACCAACCCCGGCGAAGCCGGGCGCGTGGCGGAAGCCGTCATGGAGCATGCCCGGACCCACCCGGCCCTGAGTCTCGGCGTAGTGGCTTTTTCCACGGCCCAGCGGCAGGCGATCCAGGATGCGCTGGAGCTCCGCCGCCAGGCCGCCCCGGAGCTGGAAACCTTTTTCCGCAGCAGCACCGCCGAGCCCTTCTTCGTCAAAAACCTGGAAAACGTGCAGGGCGACGAGCGCGATGTGATCTTTATCTCCGTCGGTTACGGCCGCACGGAGGAAGGTTACCTGTCCCAATCCTTCGGCCCCCTGAACAACGAGGGCGGCGAGCGCCGCCTGAATGTGCTGATCACGCGGGCCAAGCTGCGCTGCGAGGTGTTCACCAACTTTTCCTCGGAAGAGATCGACCTGTCCAAAACAGCCAGCCTGGGCGTGCGCGCCCTCAAGCGCTTCCTGCAGTTTGCG
>DATAGL010000252.1:0-12229 GCA_036263755.1 Chitinophagaceae bacterium
CTGCCATAATTATATCTGCGTCATCAGCGCCCCACGCTACTCTCTACAAAAGCAACCCGCTACCTCATCAGCGTCATCAGTGATTCATCAGCGTCATCAGTGATCTATGCTGCCCCGTCCAAATAAAAAAACCTGCTGATAAGAACTTATCTGCGTCATCAGCGCCTATCGCTCTTCTATACAAGAGCAACCTGCCGCTCCATCAGCGTAATCTGTGATTCATCTGTGATTCTTGTTCCACCAGTAGTTCACCTTCACCACCAGGGCACGGCTCTTCACGGAAAAAGGTGCGGGCAGGTAGTTGTCGGTGTATACGATGAAGAGGTCGGAAGCCGGCTGGTACCGCCACTGGAAGCGGCTGTTCAGGTTCAGGTTCTTCGTCTGCTCGTTATATTGAAGGAAGGTGGAGAAGAACAGTTTATTGGTGAACGTGACATCCACCTGCGTACCGATAAGCCAGAAGTCCGTGCGGTTCCAGGGCTGGGGCAGGTCCAGCTTATTGTAACTCGCATTGAGCAGGAGGCTTACGAAGGGCTGGAACCGGTAGCCCGCTTCGCCGCCCAGGGTGAGGCGCCGGCCGCCGGCGTAGTAGCCGCCTGTTTGCCCGCGCACCGCGTAGGTAAAGAGGCTTTGCGGCTTCGAAACAAATTCGGCGCGGACGCTCTGCCAGTGGTGGTCGCTGCCGCGGGCCAGCGTATCCTTGCCCGAGTTGGTGGGGTCGAAGGGGAGGAGCAGGCGGATGAATTCGTCGTTGAGGCCCACGGTCAGCACGCTTTGCGTGCGGAAGGAGATGCCGTAGGAGGCGGTATGGAGGTAGTCGGTGCGCTGCAGGCGCTCGTCCCAGAAATAGGTGGTGCCCAGCCGGGGCCCGTGGCTCAGCACCTTTCCGCCTTTAGGAAAGAACAGCCGGCCCGCCGAAGGCCCGATCTTGAAATAGCCGTTGCGCGGTACATAGCCCGCTTCCGCCGTATAGCCGCGGCCCACGTACTCTTCCTGAACCAACAGGTTCCATTTGCGGCTGCTGTACTGGAGGTGCGCTGCCTGCACCCAGTCCTTGTCCTTCACCCCGGGCGCAAACGATTTGAGCACCAGGGCTTTGCCGGTCCAAACGTTGTTGGCCGAGGCCAGGTTGTATTCGAGGCCGATGTTGCGGTTGTAGCGGGTGTAGGCTTTCTGAAGGCTGTCGCGGTCGGGTCGGTAACCGACCGACTCCTTGTTCACCACCAGCAGGCCGATGTTGGAACGGGCGAATACCTTGCGCTGCAGCGAAAGAATGGCAAAGTTCTGGGCCGGCAGGCCGGTTTCGGCCACCGGTCCGGTCTGCATGTCCATCAGGCCGATGCGCCAGTCCTTCGTCAGCTTCCCGCTGAGGCGCGCGCCGCCGCGGATGGGCACGCCCAGTCCGATACGGCGGGAAAAGAAGGGGCGCAGCGTGGCGTAGCCGAAATTGGCAAACAGGTCGCCGTTCTCCAGGAAAAACTGCCGCCGCTCGGGGAAAAACAGCTCGAAGCGGTCGAGGTTCGTCACCTGGCGGTCTACCTCCACCTGCGAAAAATCGGGGTTCACGGTGAGGTCGAGGTTGAGGGCGGAGGTGATGGCGATCTTCACGTCGGCGCCTGCTTTTTTAGTCAGCTTGGTAGGACTGCCCCCTTCGTGGTTCCGGAGTACGCCGCCGAGGGCGTAGGGGATCACCGAAATGTTGGTGCCGGGGTCGGGCGGGGGGCGGTCCCACACGAGGTTGCCGGTATAGGCGAGGGAAGCGGTGGGAAACTGCCGGGGCACGGGCGCCCAGCTGCTTTTTTCGGTGGTCTTCAGGTCGAGCCGGCTGAAGTTGATGCCCCAGCGGGTGATGCCTTTTTTGTAGCGGATGGTGGTGAAGGGGATAGCCAGCTCCAGCACCCAGCGGTCGCTGTCGTTGCGCACGGCCGATACCCATTTGTTGTCCCAGTTCAGGTCCACGGCCGAGCCGCCGTACATGGTGCCGTCCCACTGCGCGCCGGCGGCGTTGGCGCCGAAGGAAAAGCCGTTGGTCTGGTCGTCGAAGGGGTCGAGGAAGAAGAGGAAGTTGTCGTTGCGGCCGAAGGCGAAATCGCGGCGGAGCGACTCCACGAAATAAGGTCCGGGCACGGCGTGGAAGCAGACGGCGGAGAGGTAGAGGTGCTTGTCATCGTAGGCCATCCGCACGTCGGTGCGTACGCGGGCCTTGCTCGTATCCATGGGCAACACCATGAAAAAATCGGTGGCCACGTCGGTGCCGGCCCAGGCGGCCTCGTCGAGCACGCCGTCGACCCGCACCGGTCCCGCCGCCGGGCGGAGCTGCAGCTGGTAGGCTTCGTTCTTTTTCTGGGCGGTGGCCGTAAAGGCCAGGATCAATAGGAACAGCGAGCAAACATATCGGGACATAGGCAGGGTACCGGTGCTCCGGCTCCCTAAACTTAGGGAACAAATCACAGAGAAATCACAGATTTCGCTGATGAATCACAGATGATGACGCAGATAAGGCTTCACGCAAAGGCGCAAAGGAACGCAAAGACGCAAAGGTTATGTTATTTGCTCGTAGCTCGTGGCTCAAAGCTTCTTGTCAACTGATCAACTATTCAACTGATCAACTTCCAACTCCCAATTCCCAACACCCAATTCCTAATTCCCAAAACTCACGCTTCCGCCTTATCCGCCGCTTCCTCCCGCTCGGCGGCATCGGCTTCGGGTTCGTCGTGGAGGGCGGTGAGGGCGGGCTCCAGCTGCAGGTGAATGAACATGGCAAAGTGGTCGGAGCCGTTGTGCGGCATGCGGCGCATGTGCACGAGTCCGAACTGGGGAGAGCAGAAGATATAATCGAGCGGGAAGCGCATGATGTGGCTGTTGGCCGAAAAGGTGCTGTAAAAGCCCCGGCCCCGGCGCGGGTCGAGCAGGCCGCTGACTTTACGGAAGAGCTGCGTCACATGGCTCCAGGCCACGTCGTTGAGGTCGCCCATGACGATGCAGGGCTTTTTTTCCTTTTCCACTTCGAAGGCCACTTTCATCAGTTCCTTGTCCTTGGCCGTGGAGGTAAGCGATTCGCCCGGCACCGGCGGCTTCGGGTGGAGGCCGTATACCTTGACCCAGGCCCCGGAGGGCAGCTGCACCTCGGTTTCTATAGAGGGCACTTCGGGGTCGGCCCGGTACAGCACCTGGGTGCGGCGCAGGGGCAGGCGGCTGTAGAAGAGGAGGCCGTAGGTATTGTCCAGCGGTTCTTTCACCGTATGGGGATAGTCTTTTTCCAGCGCGGCCACGCCTTCGGCCCAGCCTTCGTCGGTTTCCACCAGGAACACGAGGTCGGGATCCATCTGCCGCACCTGCTCCAGCAGGCGGTCATAGGCGCGGTTCGTCTGCAGCACGTTGGCGGTAAAGATCTTCAGGCCGGTGGTTTCGTCCACCGCGCCCACGCGCAGCATTTCCTTGCGGGCAATGGTGGTATAGGGGAAAATATTCGCCATCAGGAAGAGGCAGCAGGCGCCGACGGCGGCCATCAGGTAGGGGAAGGCCGGCCCGGCATGCGGACGTAAATAGAACAGGGCGGTCCCGCACAGGAGCCCAATGACGAGCTTCTGGAACCGCGGGTACTCCAGGATGCGGAAGGTCCAGTAATCGCTGCGCACCAGCGGAAGCAGGGTGATCAGGATCACGAGCAGGGAAAGCGCCCATATGGTTACCGTTCCGATCATGCAGGGTGCAAACGTTTATAGTACTGGTATAAATTTCCTTGCCAGTCACCGGTGACGGTGGTGAACCGCTGAGTGCGCTGTAATTTCAGATTGGGGAAATGAAGAACGGGAAAAAAATTGCCGGCATGGACAGAAAAAGTGGAAGAATCCCTTTGCATCAGCCCTGTTACCGTTAAACAAACAGGAACCGGTACGCGAACAGGCGGCCCGGCCAGCAGCTACTGCCGCTGCTCCTTAGGACAGTCATTTCCATCCGGAAAATTTTAAAGTTGTCTTTCAGCCCGGGTAAAAAGTTTTGTATACCGCAGATCACCTGCCGATGGCTTCCTCCAGCTCCTTTTGCACCCGCAGGGTAAAGGCCGGGCTCCAGACCGACCAGTGATCGGCCCCGGGAATCAGCTCCGTTACGAGGGCCTGCTTCAGGAGGGCTGCCTTTTTGCCGAATGCCTGTACGGAAAGGTGCAGGTTGAAATTGTCCTGTGCGCCGGCGTAAACATGGATCCTGCCTTTTAGCTCCCGGGCAGCCCGCCGGCCGTTCTCCTTCATCCAGCGTCCGAGATCGTACCGCTTCCAGTCCGCCACCACGGAGGGGTCTACCCGGCCCGTCGCCCGGTCGAAAAGCGGGCGGGGTCTTCCGTCGGCTCCCGGCACGCCGTAGACCGCTTCGAAGGAGGTCTGCTGCCCGCCGTCATCGTTATAGCGTTCGATATCCATGGACCGCTTGATGGTTTGCTGGTATTTCCCGTTCCGGATGTCCAGCCCGATGGAGTCGCCGCGGCTGTCCACATAAAAGTTGGCATCGGGTGCATAGAGGTCGATACCGGTAAAGGAACTGAAGTCGAGCGGGTCGGGTGATACTGCCCAGGTACCGGCAAAGGCTTTCGGGTAATGGAGGGGCAGCCAGACGGCCGGGTACCCGCCGGAGCTGTGTCCGATCAGGAAGGTTTTTTCCCTGGAGGCCCGGTAGGCCTGCTGTACATGGGGCAGCACTTCCTCCACCAGGGCCCGCCCCCAGGGTCCGTTAACGCGGGAGTCGACAAAGGCATGCAGTCCCCAGGGCGTTGCGTCTTCAGGGTTCAGGTACACGTAGATCTTGGGCAGCCCGGTGCCGATGCCATAGCGTTTCCGGGGACCGGCGCCTTGCGCATCGAAATGGGTGCCGCCCCAGCCCGGGATGATGTACACCACGGGATAGGTCTTTCCGGGCTGCTGGTGGTATTCGGCGGGCAGCAGCACCGCCGCCCGGATCCGGACCTCCTTTTTGTGAAAGGCCGAAAGGAGCGGGGAGGACAGGTCCAGCAATTTCAAGGTATCGGTTTCCCGGAAAGGGCGGGGTTTTATTTCGGCGTTGATGTGGATATGGGTTTCATTCACCCCGCCCGGGCGCACTTCCAGCAGGGCGTCCTTGCGGGAATACACGTTCCCGGGGTTACCGCTGCCCCTGAGTTCGGGGTGCGCATCAAGGAAGGCCACCAGTTTGTAAAAGCCCGGCTGCATCGCGGAAGGCTTTACCGAAAAGGCTTCAGCCGAATCGTTGATGACCACGGGGCGGCCGGGGGTCCAGTCGCGCACCTGCAGGGCAAAGGTGGGCTGGCGGTAATCCGTTTCATTCGGAACGCCTTTGGCCGTATCGGAAGTGGCATGTACAAAGAGGCGCCCGGTAAAGGAGCGCCGGAACGAGGAGTCGAGGTGTACGTAGATGCGGGTCTGGGCCCCGGCGGTTTGGGAAAGAAGGCCAAGCAGGAGGCAGAGCGTCAGTCGGGTCATGAGTCCGGGTTTGGGCAAGGATACAAACTATCGGCCCGGCGGCCCGGCCCCTTTGCATGAGTTGCCGGTTCTCCGGGATGAATGGGGCCGGAAGGTGCGGCGGGCTTCTTCACGAAACATTCACCGTATGGCGGGACGGCGCTATCCATTTTTCCGTATTTTTGCCGTCCGCCTCCGGGCAGGACCCTTAGCTCAGTCGGTTAGAGCGGTTGACTCATAATCAATAGGTGGCTGGTTCGATCCCAGCAGGGTCCACAACTGGTGGAATAAGGCTTCCGGAAACGGAGGCTTTTCTTTTTTTAGAGCAGGACGGGGGTGCGGGGGAGAGCAGCAGGTTTTTGGCGGATGTACGATTTACGATGTACGATTGCTTTACCGGGTGGTAAAGAATTTAATTGGGGAAGTTCCAGGATATACCCAATTTTTTGAACCATATAGTTGCTAAATCGATTTCTGTCATCGTACACCGTACATCGTACACCGTACATCGTAAATCCTGCGCCGCAAAGTTTTGGAAGACCCGGAAAACCTCCTAGCTTTGGGTTCTCACGCTTGCTTTATGAATGATGCCCCGAAACTGTGTGCTTTGGCCGGACGCATCGCCAATGACGATGCCGCCGCTTATAAGGAACTCTTCCTGCTGTATCAACCCCGCCTGCTGCAGTTTGCCTGCAGCATCACCCGCCAGCGGGAATCGGCCGAAGAAGTTGTGTCCGACGTATTCCTCCACATCTGGCAGAAACGGAAAGAACTTTCCTCGATCCGCAACCTCCATCTTTATTTATATATCGCCGTGAAGAACGGCGCCATCACCCGCCTCGAGCAGGCGCACCGCCACCGCTCCTTTTCCCTCGACGACGTCGACACGGAGCTGACCAGCATCGGCAGCAACCCGGAGCAGCTGCTGCTCACTGCCGAAATGCTGCGCCGCATCCGCACGGCCGTAGCAGGCCTGCCGCCCCGGTGCCGCCTTATTTTCAAGCTGGTGAAGGAAGACGGGCTCCGGTACCGCGAAGTGGCCGAGCTGCTCCACCTCTCGGTCAAGACCGTGGAAAGCCAGATGGCCATCGCCCTGCGCCGCCTCCACCAGTCCATCCAGTTCGACCCGGTCTCCTCTTTTTCCAAGTCCTGAACTTTTTTTGAAAATCGTTTAGGGGTAAAGCCCGTTCCGGCCGTCCGTAAGGCATAACCCCCCGCATGCCCCTGACTCATTTCTGGAATCTGCTGGCCAAAAAACTGTCCGGCGAAGCCACACCCGAAGAACTCCGGGAGCTGGATGCCCTCATGCGCCTGCACCCCGACTGGCTCTATTCGGCGCAGCACCTGCAGGATCTCTGGGGTTCCGCCCCTGTTGAAGACTCGGAAGAAACGGAAGCCGCCTTTGCCCGCCACCTGGAGAAAATGAAAGAGCAGGGCATGGAGGTTCCGCCTGCAGCGGAGGAAGCTGCCCCGGCCCGCCCGCGCGGCCGCCGGATGGGGATTGCCGTCGGCGTGGCCGCTTCGCTGGCCGCTGCCGCCCTGGTCTTCGGTTTTTTTCGGTCTTCGCCTCCGGCGTCTGCCGTAGCCGTGCGCCCGGCGGTCAGCGAGGTATCCACCCGCCCGGGCTCAAAGTCGAAGCTGGTGCTGCCCGATGGCTCCACCGTCTGGCTCAACGCCGGCAGCCGCCTGACCTATGACAAGCAGTTCGGCACCGACCACCGCCAGCTGGAACTGCAGGGCGAAGCGTTTTTCGACGTGGTAAAAATGCCGGAGCTGCCCATGGTGATCCGCACCCAGTCCATGGAGATCCGCGTGCTGGGCACGGCCTTCAACGTGAAGGCCTATGCCGGGGAGCCCACGACCGAAACGAGCCTGATCCGCGGAAAAGTGGAGATCGTGCTGAAAGACCGCCCGGGGGAAAAGTTCTTTCTGAAGCCCAATGAAAAGCTGGTGGTGGCCAATGCTGCCGGGGCCCCGCAAGCCTCTGCCCGCCCGCTGTACAGTATGAGTCCCCTGACCTACCGCGCGCAGGACAGCAGCGTGGTGGAGCTGGCCTGGACGGAGAACAAGCTGGTGTTCCAGGACGAATCGTTCTATGACCTGGCCCGCCGCCTGGAGCGCTGGTACAACGTGCAGGTCCGGTTCACCGACGAGTCTATCGGCGGCCTGCGCTTCACCGGCGTTTTTGAAAGCGAAAGCGTGACCCAGGCCCTTGAGGCCCTGCAGATCACCGCGCCGTTTCAGTTTAAGAAGGAAGGATCCCTGATCACCATAACACCATAAACAAACTGGCTATGCTGAATACATCGTAGAGGGTTCATGTACGAAAAGCGGGAAATGCGCCAACATTCCCCGCCGAAAGTTAAACAACGCTACCGATTAGGAACGTGGACGCAATTATTTAACTCTTTCAACCGAAAAGTATGAAAAAAAAGGAAACCGGGTCTCCTTTTGAAACCTGGCCTCATTACTCAAAGCTCTTCCGCATTATGAAACTGATGTGCGCCTTTCTCCTGCTGGCAGGCCTGCATGTATCGGCCGGCACGTACTCCCAGGACCGCGTGACGCTGCGGCTCCAGTCGGCCGACATCAAGAAGGTGCTGTCCGCCATCGAAAAACGGACGCCTTACCGCTTCCTTTATAATGAAGCCCTGGTGGCCGGCAAGCCCCGCGTGGACCTCAACGTGGTGAACGAAGAGGTGACCGCCGTGCTCGACCGCCTCCTGAAAGCCAACGGCATCGGCTACCGCGTGCTCGACAACAAGCTCGTGGTGCTGAAGGCCGCCACCGAAGGGGCCGAAACACCGGCACCGGATATCCGCGTGACCGGCCGGGTAACGGGTGCGGGCGGCGAGGCCCTGGCCGGCGTGTCGGTGTCTATCCGCGGCACCTCCACCGGCACCACTACCGATGCGGGCGGCAATTTTACCATTACGGTGCCCGATGAAAACGCGGTGCTCGTGTTTTCGTTTGTCGGATTCGCCTCGCAGGAGGTAACCGTGGGCAACCGCACCGCTATTAACGTAACCTTGGCCCAGTCGGCCGCCAGCCAGCTGGAAAGCGTGGTGGTGATCGGCTACGGTACGGCCAACCGCCGCGACCTGACGGGCTCCATCTCCACGGTGCGCGGCCGCGACGTGGCCGACCGCCCCGCCACCAACCCCGTGGCCTCCATCCAGGGTAAGGTAGCCGGCGTGCACGTGGTGAACAACGGCCGCCCCGGCGCCTCGCCTGACGTGCGCATCCGCGGTACGAACTCCATCAACGGCGTGCAGCCCTTGTACGTGGTGGACGGTATCCTCAACGACAACATCAACTTCATCAACCCTGCCGATATCGAGTCGATGGAGATCCTCAAGGATCCTTCCTCGCTGGCGATCTACGGGGTCCGCGGTGCCAACGGCGTGATCATCATCACCACCAAGCGCGCCAAAGCGGGCCAGCTCCAGGTGAACTTCAACTCCACCGTGGGTTCCAAGCGCGTGGTCAACCGCATTGAAATGGCCAACGCCGCCCAGTTCAAGGAGCTTTACGACGAGCAGCTGCGCAACCAGGGCGCCCCGGCCTATAACTACGCCAACTGGCAGGCCGACACCGACTGGCAGGACCTCATCTTCCAGAACGGCATGCTCAACTACAACAACATCTCCATCACCGGCGCCTCGGAGCGCAACAAGTTCTACATGGGCCTCGGCTACATGAAGGAAGAAGGCGTGATCAAAAACGAGATGCTTCAGAAATTCACCCTGAACATAAATGACGAGTTCCAGGTGTCGAAGGCCCTGAAGTTCGGCTTTACCCTCAACGGCTACCGTTCGCGCCTGCCGCAGGAGCAGAACGTCGGCGGCGCCATCGTGGCGGCACCCATCGCCGATCCGTTCAACGAGGAAACAGGCCTGTACGGCACGCTGCCCGAATTCCAGCGCGCCCAGGTCTGGAACCCGCTGATCGACGTGGAGCTGCGGGCCAACACCACGCGCAACTACGAGTACCGCGCCGTGGGCTCCATCTTCGGCGAGGTGAACTTCCTGCGCAACTTCAACTGGCGCTCGGCCTTCTTTGCCGACTACGGGTTCAACCAGGGCCGCGGCTACAGCCCGCTGGTTACGGTGTACAACCCCGACATCGTGAATGCCGATCCCCTCGATTCGCTGCAGCGCATCACTTCGGTGAACCAGTACCAGAACATCTTTACCAAGATCCAGCAGGACCACCTGCTGACCTATAAGAACCGCTTCGGCGACCACAACCTGACGGTGCTGGGCGGCTTCACTTCGTACTACAACTCGTTCCAGGGCGTGAACTCGGCCCGCAACCAGGGCGCTACCGGTCCCATTCCGAACGACCCGCGCTTCTGGTACACCGAGATCGGCGACCAGGCTTCGACCACGGGCAGCGGCAATGCCTGGGAAACGGCTACGCTTTCCTACCTGTTCCGCACCCTGTACTCTTTCCAGAACCGCTACCTGCTGAACGCTTCGTTCCGCCGCGACGGCTCCTCGGCTTTCCCCAAGGATGGCGGCCGCTGGCAGAGCTTCGGCGCCATCGGTGCCGGCTGGGTGGTGAGCCAGGAAGATTTCATGAACGACGTGGCCTTTGTGGATTACCTGAAAATAAAAGGCTCTTGGGGCGTGCTGGGCAACCAGAACGTAGGCGACAACAAGTATCCTTACTTCCCGCTGCTCACCTCGGCCAACTCGGCCGTGTTCGGCAACAACGTGGTGCAGGCCCTGCGCCCCACCTACCTGGCCGACCCGAACCTACACTGGGAAACCGTGCGCTCGTGGGAAGCCGGCCTGGAGCTGAATACCCTGGGCAACAAGCTGCATTTCGAGGGTACCTATTATAACAAGCTGACCAAGGGTGTACTGGTAACGGTACCGGCCCTGGCCACCGGTGCCCTGCCCGGCCTGAGCAACCTCGGTGAAGTGGCCAACAACGGCCTGGAGTTCTCTGCCTCCTGGACGAACCGCGTGGGCAACGACCTGACCTACACGGTAAGCGGTAACCTGACCACCATCAACAACAAGGTGCTCCAGCTTTCCACCAAAGGCTACCGGATCGTGGAAGACCCGAGCCGTACGGAAGAAGGCTTCCCCATCGGTTACTTCTACGGCTACGTGGCCAACGGCATCTACCAGACCAACGAGGAGATCAAAAAATCGGCGGTGAGCTCTATCGGCGAGGTGAAGCCCGGCGACATCAAGTACAGGGATGTAAACGGCGACGGCTTCATCACCGAGGCGGACCGCACGATGCTCGGCAACCCGACGCCCGACTTTACCTACGGCGGCTCGGTGAACATTTCCTACAAGGGATTTGATTTCAACGTGGACGTGATGGGTGTGTACGGCAACGAGATCTTCCGCCAGTGGAACCGCGGCAACTTTGCCCAGTTCAACTTCCCGCTGTACCGCCAGGACCGCTGGAACGGCGTGGGCACCTCCAACTGGGAACCGATTCTGCACACCGGCCGAACCAATAACTACCTTATCTCGTCCTATTATATCGAGGATGGTTCGTTCTTCCGGATCCGCAACCTGCAGATCGGTTACAACTTCCCCTCGTCCCTGATGAACCGTTTGCACCTGAAGTCGCTGCGGATCTACGCCAACGCGCAGAACCCCGTCACCTTCTTCAACAGCAGCGGCTACACCCCGGAATTCGGCGGTTCGGCCACGTCCTTCGGCATTGATGCCGGCTCGTACCCCGTGCCCGCCATTTATACCCTGGGAATCAACCTTAATTTCTAAACCGTAAAGTATCAAGCAATGACTTTCGATAAATTCAAGAAGAGTGGAGTAGCGCTGGCCGCTGCGGCCCTGCTGATCGGCCTGCCGGCCTGCAAGCAGGATTTCCTCGACCGCGAGCCCCTGGGCCGCTACACCGAAGACGATCTCGCCGGCGGCTCCTTCGAGAGCCAGGTATTCGGCATGTATGCCCAGCTGCGCTCGTTCGGCAGTTCGGCACTGCCCTACATCGCGGTGCACAACATCCGCTCCGACGACGCCGACAAAGGCTCCTCGGTGGGCGACGGCACCGATGCCGAAAGCTTTTTCGACAATTTCAATTACACCAAGGATTTCTGGCTGCTGAACGACTATTATACCTCGCACTTTGCGCTGGTCGGCCTGGCCAACAACATCATTTCCGATGTGGACTCGCTGGGCACCAGCGACCCGGCTACCCTGGTGAACCGGGGCGAGGCCAAGTTCATGCGGGCCTATGCCTATTTCAACCTCGTGCGCGCTTTCGGCGAGGTGCCGCTGGTCGATTTCAAGGTAACGAGCCAGGCACAGGCCAACGTGCCCAAAAGCTCGGTAGCCGAGATCTATGCCCTCATTGATGCCGACCTGCAGGAAGCGGCCGGCGTGCTGCCCCTGAACTGGCCCGGCCAGTTTATCGGCCGCCTTACTTCGGGTGCCGCCAATGCCCTGCGCGCCAAAACCTACCTGTACCGCGAGCAGTGGGCCAATGCCCTGGCCGCGGCCAAGCAGGTGATCGCTTCGGGCCAGTACAGCCTGCACTCCGATTACCAGAAGATCTTTACCGAGGAAGGGGAGAACAGCCCGGAATCGATCTTTGAGATCCAGGCGCATTACACCCCCACGCAGAATTTCGGCTCGGAGTACGCCAACGTGCAGGGCGTGCGCGGCGCCGGTGCCTGGGACCTCGGCTGGGGCTGGAACACACCCTCCGAGGACCTGGCCGATGCCTTTGAGCCGGGCGACCCGCGCAAGGACGCTACCCTCCTCTATTCCGGACAGGTGAACACCCCG
>DATAGL010000253.1:0-3883 GCA_036263755.1 Chitinophagaceae bacterium
GAACGCCGTGGATATCAATGCCGACGGCCGGCTGGACCTCTACCTCTGTTATTCCGGGGCCCTGCCTCCGCAAAAAAGAGCCAACCAGCTGTTCATCAACATGGGCAATGACAGCCAGGGCCAGCCCCACTTTGAAGAAAAGGCGGAGCAGTACGGCCTGGCCAGTACCGCGTTCAGCAACCAGTCGTACTTCCTGGATTATGACCGCGACGGCGATCTGGACATGCTCCTGCTGAACCACAATCCCAAAAACACGGCGATCCAGAATGTGCAGGCCACGGCCGAACTCCTCAAAGGCGACAGTCCCGATAAAGGGCTAAGGCTGTTCCGCCAGGAAGGCGGGCGCTTTACCGATGTAACACCTTCCTCCGGCATCAACGGCTCGGAGCTCAGCTACGGGCTGGGTATTTCTATTTCCGACTTTAATGACGACGGATGGCCGGACTTTTACGTCTCCAATGATTATACGGTGCCCGATTACCTGTACATCAACAACGGGGACGGCTCCTTCCGCAACGACCTGCAAAAGTGCATCGGTCATACCAGCCAGTTCTCCATGGGCAACGACGCGGGCGACATCAACAACGACGGCACCCAGGACCTGTTCACCCTGGACATGCTGCCGGAAGACAACCGGAGGCAGAAGCTCCTGTCCGGCCCCGACAACCATGCCCTGTTCGAAATGAACGTGCGCTCGGGATTCTATTACCAGTACATGCGCAACATGCTCCATGTGAACAACGGCAACGGAACCTTCAGTGAAACAGGGCAGCTGGCCGGCGTATCGAATACCGACTGGAGCTGGGCCGCCCTCCTGGCCGATTACAACAACGACGGCTGGAAGGACCTTTTTGTTTCCAACGGCTACCTCCGTGATTATACCAACCAGGATTTTCTTTATTACATGAACAACTACGTTCAGGAGAAAGGCCGGCTGCGCCGGGAAGACGTGCTGGAGCTGGTAGAGAAGATGCCTTCCTCCAACGTGACGAATTATATTTTTGAAAACAAGGGGAGCGGCAGCTTCCGCAACCAAACGGCCACGTGGGGATTGTCGGAAGTATCCAACAGCAACGGCGCCGTATATGCCGACCTGGATAATGACGGCGACCTGGACCTCGTGGTCAACAACATCAACCAGCCTGCTTTTATTTACCGGAATGAAGCCCGGCAGCAGGGCGGGATGCACTACCTGCAGGTGCGCCTGACGGGTGAAGGCGGCAATACCTTTGGCCTGGGCGCGAAAGTGCAAATATTCTCCGGCGGCCAGATGCAGGT
This sequence comes from Chitinophagaceae bacterium, assembly GCA_036263755.1. Lineage (GTDB taxonomy): Bacteria > Bacteroidota > Bacteroidia > Chitinophagales > Chitinophagaceae > Flavisolibacter. Next base: position 1,279 of record DATAGL010000253.1, read on the forward strand.
GCTGGAGCAGCAGCCCGCCCGTGGTTACCTGTCCAGCCTGCCGCCGGTGCTGCATTTCGGACTGGGTAAAAAGACTGCGCTGGATTCGCTGGTGGTCACCTGGCCCCGCGGCAAGGTCCAGAAGCTGTATAATGTCAAAGGGGGTACCACGGTTCACCTCGAGGAGAAAGCAGCCACGGAAGGAGCGTCCGGAGGCGGCAGGCCGCAGCCCCTATTCGCAGAAGTGCCTTCGCCCATTCCCTTTAAGGATTCCGGTTCGGTATTCAACGATTTCAACCGCCAGCCCCAGCTCCTGGCGGCTTTTTCCCAGGCAGGTCCTGCGATGGCGTCCGCGGACCTGAACGGTGATGGACTGGAGGATGTGGTCATCGGGGGACCGGGGGGCCAGCCGGCGGCCCTGTACCTGCAGCAGCAGGGTGGTCGTTTTGCCCGGCAAACGGTGCCGGCCTTTATGAAGGACAAAGACTTTGACGATGCCGGCCTCGCCCTGTTCGATGCTAACGGCGACGGGCATACGGATCTTTATATGGCCAGCGGCGGCTATGGCGCGCTGCAGCCGGCCGACCCGTTGCTGCAGGACCGGCTGTACCTGAACGATGGAAAAGGCGGCTTCAGGAAGTCTGCCGGCCTGCCCTCCCTGCCGGGCAGTAAATCCTGCGTGCGCGCCGGAGACATCAACGGGGATGGATTTCCCGACCTGTTCGTCGGTGGAAGAGTGGTGCCCGGCCGCTACCCGGAAGCCCCGCGCAGTTACCTCCTGGTCAATGACGGCAAAGGAAATTTTTCCGACCGGACCCAATCCCTTTGTCCCGAACTGCTCAAGCCCGGAATGGTCACCGATGCCGCCTGGGCCGACCTGGACGGCGACCGGTCGGAAGAGCTGGTAGTAGTGGGGGAGTGGATGCCGGTGCTTATTTTCAGCAGGGAAAAAGGGCGGCTGGTTCCCGCCGGACGGTTCCTCGACAGCAGCTACGCCGGCTGGTGGAATGCCATCCATGTCAGTGACCTCAATAAAGACGGGCGCCCGGACCTGGTACTGGGCAACATGGGTTTGAATACGCAGTTCCGGGCTTCCGGAAAGGAGCCGCTGGAATTGTATTACAAAGACTTTGACGGGAACGGCTCCGTAGACCCCATTTTCAGTTTTTACATCCAGAACAAGCGTTATCCTTACCTGACCCGGGATGAATTGCTGCTGCAATTGCCTTCACTGCGCAAGCGGTTCCCGGATTTTAAAAGCTATGCCGATGTAACGACCGATGCGCTTTTTCCGGCAGGCGAACTGCAATCGGCCGGGCATTTATCGGCCGGCCACATGCCCACCACGCTGTTGCTCAGCGGTGCGGGCGGGAAGCTTCGGCCCGCTGCGCTGCCGGGCGAGGTTCAATACGCCCCGGTGTATGCCATCCATACACTGGATTATAATACGGACGGGAACCCCGACCTGCTCGTATGCGGCAATAACCGCCGCTTTAAATTGCGGCTGGGCCGCTTCGACGCCAATTACGGCATGCTCCTGCGGGGAAACGGCAAGGGAGGATTTTCCTATGTGCCCCAACACCTGTCGGGTTTCAACATCTGGGGAGACGTGCGTCATATCGTTCGCATCAATGATGTGCTCTATTTCGGCATCAATGGCGGTCCCGTTGCTGCATACGCCCCTTCCCGGAAAAAATAACCGGCCGGTTAGGCTGCCTTCTGGCAGAACCTGTTCGCTACATCACTCCGCCCGGTTGACCGGTAATGACCTTTAAGCAATGGGCCATCTTTTGGGCCGGCTTGCGCAGACGGAAAGGAAGGGGTTAACGTTTCGGTAACCCCGGCGCAACAATCCGTTCATATGAACGCTTCATTTTCGCGTAGCCATTTGCGGCGGAAGGCCCCGCTTTTTGCTGGAGCCGCAGTTCCTGGATGGGGTTGTGCCCGCGCAGCAGGTCCCGGCTTGCGCCATTTCCTCACGTGGGAAAAAGTTTTTCCACAAAGGCTATCCGGGCGCGCCGTCTTTTTACATTCCATTACGGGTGCGGAAAGGGAGATCACATCCGATCCCTGCATCCGGACAACCGGTTGGTAGAAGTCTCTTTGGCAATTTATTCATCCGCATTCCGTTCGCCGGGGTCCTGCAGGGAGGGAAAGCGGACAACAGCAAAACGTTGGGGCAGCAGTGACCCATATCATTCACCAGTAAAGAACCATCGTCATGCAACGCAGACATTTTTTGAAAAGCCTGAGCCTGGCCGGCGCCTTTTCCGCCGTCCCGGCCGCCTTCAGCCGGTCCGCCGGACAACCGGGGATAAAAGAACTGAAGGGCAGGGTGCACAGCGGAGGAAAGGGTATCAGAGGCGTGTCCGTTTCCGACGGCCGGAACGTGGTAGCCACCGACGCACAGGGCCGGTACGTGCTGCCGGCCCATGAAGGGGCCGAGTTCGTATTTATTTCGGTGCCTGCCGGATACGCGTTCCCGCAGGAACAGGGTATTGCCCGCTTTTACCAGCCGGTGTCGGAACGTACCAGCGGATCTTTTGATTTTTCCCTGGAAAAGCTCACGGTGCCTGATGAACGGCACTGCTTCGTGATCTGGGCCGATACCCAGATGATATCCAGG
>DATAGL010000254.1:0-5487 GCA_036263755.1 Chitinophagaceae bacterium
GTGTTTGAGCTGATCCGGGCCAAATGCAGCCGTATCCAGTCCCTCCCGAACGAGCTTACCCTGCTGGTCAATAATCTTCCTTCGGGCTACCACCGCGACCTGCAGCTGACAAAGGAAATCCTGTTCCCGGCCATCGAGGAACTGAAGTCCTGCCTGCAGCTGGCACACCTCATGCTCTCCCATATCGAAGTCCGGGACGGCATCCTGCTCGATGAGAAATACAAATACCTGTTCAGCGTGGAAGCGGTCAATGAACTGGTGAACCAGGGACTCTCCTTCCGGGATGCCTACCGGGAAGTGGGCAACCGTATCGAGCAGGGAGCGTTCCGGTTTGATCCCACCCAAAAGCTGAACCATACGCATGAAGGCAGCATCGGGAACCTGTGTAACGGGGAAATTGTCCGCCTGATGGAAAAAACGCTGGCGAAGTTTGAGGAGTAAAGCAGCAGGTTATTGCACGCAAAGTCGCGGAGTGCGGCTAAGCAGTTAAGATCAACTTGAGTTGCTGGCTTATTTAATAGTAGCGGTGTTTATTCCGGCAAGCGGGGCTGTTTCAACGGCAGCACGATCACAAAGGTGGCGCCTTCTCCCTCCTTGCTGAAGGCGGAAATAATGCCGTTGTGTTTTTCGATGATCTTCTTGGCGATGGCCAGGCCGATACCGGTACCGTCGTACTTTTCCCGGGAATGCAGGCGCTGGAAAATAGTAAAGATTTTGGCGGCGTACTGCTCGTCAAACCCGATGCCGTTATCCTTCAGCGTGATCCGCACATAAGGGCCCTGCTCTGCACGGGGTGCATCGATCTTCAGCTCCTGAATCAGCTCGCACCCGATCTCCACGCGGGGCGGCACCCCTTCCCGGCAGAACTTCAGCGAGTTTGAAATGAGGTTCTGGAAGATCTGGCGCATCTGGCCGGGAATGGCCTCAACGACGGGCAGGGATTCCACCAGGATCTTGGCATCCTTATCATCCACTGCCAGTTCGATATCCGTAAGCACCTCTTCCACGATCTGGTTCAGGTTGGTGGCGGTAAAAAGGCTTTCGGCCGACAGGCGCGAGTAGTTCAGCAGGTCGTTGATCAGCTTTGTCATCCGCGAAGAAGAGCGGATGATCCGGTCCAGGTAATCGGAAGCGCCGTGCGGTTCATTCTGAAAATAGCGGTCCCGGATCAGCGTGCTGAAAATATGGATCTTGCGCAGGGGCTCTTTCAGGTCATGGGAGGCAATGGAAGCGAACTGCATCAGTTCGTTGTTGCTGGACTCCAGGTCCTGGTTCGAGCGCTGCAGTTCGAGGGTGCGTTCCTGTACCCGCTGCTCGAGCACGTCCGACATCGTTTTCTGATCGTGCACATCCGTACAGGTACCGAACCATTTGACGATCTGCCCTTCGGCATCGCGCAGCGGAATGGCGCGGCCGAGAAACCAGCGGTACACGCCGTCGTGGCGCCGGATCCGGTATTCGATCTCGTAGGTCTTGCCCGTTGCCAGGGATTCGTCCCAGATCTTCCAGGTCCGTTCCAGGTCATCGGGATGCAGCACGAGTTCCCAACCCTTGTCCCGGGTGGCCTCGAAGTTCAGGCCGGTATAATCGTACCAGCGCTGGTTATAAAAGTCATGATTTCCGTCGGCCTTGGTAGACCAGACCATCTGCGGCATGAAATCGGTGACGAACTTGAATTCCTCGAACAGGTTCTGCAGCTCGAAATTCTTTGTACGCAGCTGTTCCTGGGTTTGCGCTGCCATGGTGATATCCATCATCGCGCCCAGCATCCGGAACGGCACCCCGTTCTCGTCGTGCATCACCGTGCCCCGGTCCAGGATGGTAGCATAGCTGCCATCGGACTTACGGAGCCGGTATTCCTGCTTCCATTCCGTAACGTCGCTGTTGATCAGTTCATGAATGCTGTTTTGCACCCGCTCGCGGTCGTCGGCATGGATGAGGCTCATCCGGAAAGACGAGGTATTGATGCCGGCCGCTTCTGGCGGATAGCCGAACAGGGTGTAGAAACTGTCGCTCCACCATACGGTATTGTCGGCAAAGTTCCAGTCCCAGATGGCATCGCTCGTACTGGATGCCACCAGCCGGAACCGCTCCTCGCTCTGCGCCAGGTCCTTTGTGCGGGTCTGCACCATGAGCTCCAGCTGCGCATTCAGCTGCTTCAGGCTTTCCTTCGTGCGCAGCAGTTCATTGTAATTGCGGCGCAACTTGTCTTCGGCCTGCTTCCGCCGCGAAATGTTGGTAAAGGTCATGATGAGGCCATCCTTCAGCTTGTTGGCCACTACATGATACCATTCCACATTGCCTTCGCTTTCCTCGATGGACAACTCGGTCACGAGGGATTCGCCCGTTTCCACTACCTGGATGCAGCGATCAAAAAGGCCATGGGCGGCCAGGCCGGGGAAGTCCTTGCAGAAGGACTCGCCCACGGTTTCGAAAGCGCTTTTGCGGAATATGGCTTCGGCGGCGCCATTGGCTGCCGTGGCCCGGAAATCGGTGATTTTTTTTCCATTGCGCTCGGATTCAAACACCAGGATACCGCTGATGCTGGTATCAAATACGCCCTGCACCACGCTGTTCAGTTCCTTGACCACGGATACGTCCACGAAGGAGATCACTACGCCATCCACGCGCTTGTCCTGCCGTACATAAGGAAGGATGCGCATGAGGCAGTTCACCCCGTTGTTCAGCTCCACTTCCTTTTCGGCCAGGGTATTCTTTTCCATTACCGTCCGCACCTCCTGCACCAGGTCGGAAAAACGGATGTTGGTGGAAATATTGGAAATGGGCCGGCCGATATCGCTGTCGATGATGTTGACGATCTTGGTAGCCGCCGGGTTGAACTTCCGGATGCGCAGGGAGCTGTCCAGGAAGATCTGCCCGATCTCGGTGCTCCGGAAATAGTTGTTCAGGTCATCGTTGAGCTCCACCAGCTCTTTGATGCGGAGCTGGTGCTCGGTATTGAGCGTATGCAGTTCTTCGTTCAGCGACTGCAGCTCCTCGTTGGAGCTCTGCAGCTCTTCGTTGGCCGATTGCAGTTCTTCGTTGGCGGACTGGAGTTCCTCGTTGGTCGTTTCCAGCCCTTCGATGGCCATCTGCAGATTGGATCGGGTTTCTTTCAGTTCCTCTTCCAGCTCCTGGATGTAGTTGCTTTGCTGGAACAGGTTCATATCAGTTTCCCCACCGGCACTGCGGGCCGCATCGGGCACTTCCCCGAACAGCACCATCAGGTAATTCTGGGCAGAGGTAGCCTGCGGCGGCTGTACCGTAATATTGAAAACACGGTAGCCATCACCGTGGCGTACCCGAACGTTCTTCAGCGAAACCTTGTTATTCTCCTTCAGCACTTTGCGGAAGGTGGTACTCAGAATGCCGGACAGCTCCACCGGCACCATGCGCAGCACATTCAGGTTGAGTACCTTGTCGGGCAGTGACAGGTACCGCTTGAAATCACCCACTACTTCCTTGACCTCATAGTTCTCATTGATATAGATGGCGGCATAGCCGTGTTCTTCCGCCAGGGTTTTGCGGAAATCCTCGGTCAGCTGGGAAACCGTGCTGACCTTCTGCACAGCCGTTCCGCCCTGGGCCCCGTAACCCAGTACCGGGCGCGATGGCCCGGTGGGCCGCTTGAAGGCAAACCCGTTGCCGTACTTTTTATAGATCTTCCATTTGGCATTTACCTCTTCGACCTCCTCCCCGATCGGTCCGGAATTCTCGCTGGAACCGAGGAAAAGGAAGCCGCCCTTTTTGAGGGAGAAATTAAGCACGGAAAGGACGCTCTGCTGCAGGGCGCTGTTCAGGTAGATGAGCAGGTTGCGGCAGCTCACCAGGTCGTTCTTAATAAAAGGGGGGTCTTTAAGAATATTATGGCGCGCAAACACTATCTGCTTGCGGATGCGCGGGATAACCGTAAAATCGTTGGCCGTGCGGATGAAATACTGCTGCAGGACCTCACTTTCAATATTGCCCACGCAGTTCAACGGGTACTTACCCCTGGAGGCAAACTCAATGGCCGATTCATCGATGTCCGAGGCAAATATTTTAACGTCCAGGACCTTGTTCTGACGTTGCAGGAACCGGTCGAGCAGGATGGCCAGCGAGTAGGCTTCCTGGCCCGTACTGCAGGCCGTGACCCAGATCTTGATCACGTCGCCGTTGTTCTTGTCGAAAATCAACTGGGGAAAAACGTCGTGGTAAAGGGAATCGAATGCTTCCCGGTCGCGGAAAAAGGAGGTCACCCCGATAAAGAACTCTTTGGCCAGCATTTTCGCTTCGTCGGGACTCTCGAGCAGGTGCTCCTGGTAATCGCGGATATGGCCTTTTTTGGTGTGCAGGATCCGGCGTGAAATGCGCCGCAGGATCGTGGCCGGCTTGTACTGGTGAAAATCGTACCCGGTATACTTGCGTACCGTATCCAGCACCGTGTTCACCGTTTCCGTTTCTTTCCGGTTCACGACCGACTGGGCATTGCTGTGCCCGTCGATGTGGTTGTAGATCTCGTCGGCCATGGCGTCGGGCGACAGGATAAAATCCGCTAGCCCGGCAGCGATCACGCTTTTGGGCATCCCGTCGAATTTGGCCGTGGAGGGCTCCTGTGCGATGACAATACCGCCACACTCCTTGATGGATTCCGCACCCCGGGTGCCGTCCGTACCGGTACCGGAAAGAATCACGGCAATGGCCTTTTTTTTCTGGTCCTGCGCCAGGGAATGGAGGAAGGAATCGATAGCGAGGTTCGGACCTTTGTCCTGCTCCTTTTCGGAAAGCATCAGGCTGCCGCCGGAAATCCGGAGGATCTTGTCGTTGGGGATCACATACACGTACCCAGGCTGCATCTGCAGCTGGTGCCGGGCCTCCTGGACCTGCATATGCGTATGCTTGGATACCAGGTCTACCAGCAGGCTTTTATAATCGGAGGAAAGATGTTGAATGACGACAAAGGAAAGATTGGTGCTGTCGGGCACATTGTCGAAGAATTCATGAATAGCTTCCAGCCCCCCGGCGGAAGCTCCTACAGCAACTATGAAAAGCTCGTTTCCGGTATGGGCAAGGGTTTGCATGAACGGCACCTAACTTCTTACAAAATAAAGGAAAAGCAGAGGAAAATCACCGGGTTAATTTTTTAAGGGTGAATTCCACCAGGAAATTGCGGAGCTGGTCGGCAGCTGCCAGTTCCACCTCTGTCCAGGGAACAGCGGTGCTCCGGACGGTTTCCTGCCACAGGGCAAAGGAATTGCGGGGATGGTACGCCGTGCTGTTCTCCTCGAAGCGCAGGGCTTCGTTCGGGTTTCCGCCCCAGTCCACCGTATGAACGGCCTCCGGACGGAACGCCAGCAGAAAGTTGCCCCGGTCAGCCTGGATGGGTAAGGCCAGCAGTCCGGAGGCGGCGCCGGCATAGGATTGCGCCTCTTCAAAATCCGCCGGCAGGGAAGGCTGGTGAAAAACACCCGCAATTCCTTTTCCCTGCAGCCAGTAGCACAGCACCTC
>DATAGL010000255.1:0-10395 GCA_036263755.1 Chitinophagaceae bacterium
CCAACAGCGTCAACTTTAATTACCGCAAGGGCCGGGTGAATATCTTTACCAATTTCGGCTATTCCTATTGGTCCGGGTTCAACGACCAGTTGATCCTGCGCACCTTCCGCAACGGGGCCGGTGCCGTGACCTCCGTGTTTGACCAGCAGGCCGACCAGAAAAGCTACAGCACCAACATGAGCGGGCGGGTTGGTCTGGATTTTACGGTGAACCCGAAAACCACCCTCGGTTTTTCCATAAACGGCATTTACAACCCCAGTACCTGGGAAAGCAGGGGCCGGGCCGATATCCGCAACGGTGCAGGTGCGCTCGACTCTTTCAACACCGTGTTCTCGCAAAACAAGGAATCCTGGAACAACCGCGGGATGAACCTGAACCTGAAGCGGGTGCTGCCGGGCAGCGGCCATGAGCTGACCGCCGACCTGGATTACATCCGGTACGATATCCGGAGCACACAGATCTCCGATAACTTCAATTATGATCCCGACGGAGCCCTGCTGGGCGATCCCTTCCTCCTGCGCGGCAACCTGCCGGCCCGCATCACTATCTACAGCGGCAAGTCCGACTATACCCGGGCCCTGGCCAAGGACGTCAAGATCGAGGCCGGTGTGAAGACCAGCTACGTGAGCACGGATAACGATGCGCAGTATACCCGCTGGGACAAAGATGGCGGCGTATGGGCCGTGGACAATACGCGGAGCAATCATTTCATTTACGAGGAAAACATCAATGCCGCTTACGTGAATATGAGCCGGCAGATCAAAAAATGGGGCCTGCAGGCCGGCCTGCGCGCCGAGAATACGATTGCCCGCGGCGACCAGCTGGGTAATGCGGTGCAGAAGGACAGCTCGTTCCGGAAGAACTATACCGAGTTCTTTCCGACAGCCTACGTCAGCTATGCCCATGACGATAAGAACCAGTTCGGTTTTTCCTACGGCCGGCGGATCGAACGGCCGAACTACGAGGACATGAACCCCTTCCAGTACTTCCTCGACCAGTACACCTACCGCCAGGGTAATCCCAACCTGACGCCCATGTTCACGCAGAACCTCGAGCTCTCGCACAACTACAAAGGACAACTGAATACGACCCTGAGCTATTCGGCTACCACGGATATCCTCAACGATATCCTGAGGCAGAACGATGCTTCCAAGGTTACCTTCCAGACAAAGGAAAACATTGCCAGCCGCAAGGTACTGGGGCTGGCTTCTTCCTACAACGCGCCGCTGACCAAATGGTGGACCACCAGCATCTTTGCCAACGTCAACCACAGCCGGTACGAAGGCCTGGTGAACAATGCGCCGCTGGACGTGTCCATCACCACATTCATGGCCAACACCAGCCAGCAGTTCAAGTTTGCCAAGACCTGGACGGCGGAGCTCAACGGCTGGTACCGCACCTCGGCCCTTGAAACCGGCATGTTCCTCCTGAAGCCCATGGGTGTGTTTTCTTTCGGGCTGAGCAAGCAGATCCTGAAGAACAAGGGCAGCCTGAAGCTGAACGTCAATGATCCTTTTTATATCCAGAAGGCGAAGGTGGATATCCGGTTCAACAATATTGATACCTACGTGGAGAACCAGTGGGACAACCGCAGCCTGCGCCTGACCTTTACCTACCGCTTCAGCAAGGGGCAGAATGTACAGCCGCAGCAGCGCCGCGGCAGCAGCGCCCAGGAAGAACAAAACCGGGTCGGCAACCGCCAGTAACCGGAAGTTTTGCCGAACAGGCCTGGCCGGATGCCCGTCCCTTACCGGGGACGGGCATCCGGCGTGATGGCCCCGGCGCTCACCAGCGATATGTACCGTATGCCGCTGTGCTTTATTTTTATCGGCATGAAAAGGCCCCCTGCAATATGAATTCAAGGCTGCCTGTATCGGACCGCTTTACCTGGGCGGTGTCGGTGCTCCGTCCGGCCCCGACAGACCGGCTGCTCGAAATCGGTTGCGGTACGGGCATCCTGCTCCAAAAGCTGGCTGCTTTACTGACCGAAGGGTCGGTCACGGGGGTGGAACGGTCTCCTGCCGGGATCCGGTCGGCCCGGGCCCGCAACCGGTCGTACATCGAACAGGGGCGGGTGCACCTTATCGCTGCTGATTTTATTCATTTTGCCCCGGACGGGCCGCTCTTCGACAAGGTGACCGGTTTCAACGTAAGCGCCTTGTGGCTTAAACCCCTCCTGTACCTGCCCCTGATCCGGGCACAGCTCCGGCCTTCCGGTTCGTTTTACTGCTTTTACCAGCCGCCCTTTGATAAAACAGCTGAGCTGGTCCGGATTGCCCATGACGTGTTCCGCCGGCATCATTTTAATATACAGGAGGTCCTGATCGAACCCATGAAGCCGGCACCCGCTTTTTGTATCCACGCCGTACCCAGCTGAACGCAGGAACAAGGCATGCTTCCGGCCGGAAAAAAAGGCAGGCGCTACGGCTTGCACAGGATATTTTACCCCTTACACCGCTTCCAGGCGGCATTTGGTCTAAGCAAACCGGATGGGCCTTTTCTGACTTTTACCTTTGGCGGTGTCGCGTTTATGAAAAACCTGCTTTCTTTTTTACTGCTTTTTTGCCTGTTAATCTGTGTGGGTTGCCGTCCGGACCGGAGGAGCGAACCGGAGGCCCAGGCCTTCTGGGATAGCCGGGTGATACAGCCGGCAGAAACCCGGCTATACGGTTCAAAGGAACTGAAGTCCTCCCTGGCCCTGTTCGATTCCCTTACCCGGAAGGCTGGTGTGCCGGACCCTTACCTGCAGGCGCAACGGTACCGGTTTATCGCCAACTACCACCTCTTCATTACCAAAAACGATGCGGCCACGGCCTGCTATATCGATTCCGGGCTGGCCGTGCTGGACACGGAAGACCTGCAGGAATCCTACCCGCGCACCTATGTACACCTGCTGCTTTTCGGAGGGGAAATGCAGTTCCGCCTCGGGCACTCCGGCCTGTCCAACCGGTATTTTTTCCAGGCCAAGCAATGGGCCGACCGGATGCTGGACCCCTGCGCGCGCAGCTCCTTTACCTATAACGCTGCCATGGTCAGCTACCGGCAGGAAAACTTTGCACAGGCCCTGGCGTATTTCCGGGAAGCGTTCCGTGACCAGTCCCGGTGTCCGACAATGACCACTGCCATTGCCCTGCAGCACCAGGAGATCCTGAGCAATATCGGTTTGTGCCTCGTGCGCCTCCGCCGGTACGACAGTGCGGCCGTTTGTTTTGCCGGGGCCCTGCAGCTGGCGGAACAGTACCGCGATTCGCTGGGCGACATTACGCTGGAAAAGATCCGGGGCGTGGTGTACGGGCATCTCGGAAAGGTGGCCATGGCCCAGGGACAACTGCTGAAGGCCGATTCGCTTATCCGGCAGAGCGTGGCCCTGAACAGCCGCCCCGGTTACGAAAACCACCATGCGCTCGGCATGCAGGTGGACCTGGCTGAATTGTACCAGCGCCGCGGAAAGGCAGCTTCTTTCGAGGCAACGCTGACAAGCATCCGGTACGGGCTCGACACCCTGCCCGACGAAGGCATCGAGCTGAGCTGGCGCCGCCTCCGGTACGAGCGGGACCGCGATTTCGGTCCTCCCGGTTCCGAGCTGGCTTCCCTGAAACAATACATCCGGCTAAAGGATACAGTGGAAGAGCGGCGCAGGGTATGGGTGCAGGCCGACATCAGCCGGCAGCTGCAGTCGCAGGAGCAGGCCTACCGCATTACGGCCCTGACCCGTGAAAACGAAGTAAGCAACCACCTGCTTTGGGCTTCCATCGCCCTGTCGGGCATGGGCGGGATCATCCTGGTGCTGATCTACCAGAACTACCGCCGGAGCAAGCGGCATATCCGGGAGCTGAAGCATTTCAATGAGACCGTAAGCCAGCAGAAAGCGGCCCTTGAGCAGTCGAACCGCGAAAAAGACCGCATCCTTCATGTAGTGGCGCACGACCTCCGCAACCCGATCGGGCTGACCGCCTATGTTTCGGAAATGGTGCTGATGGAAGAACTGGAACCAAAGACCCGGGGTTCGCTCCAGATGATCCGCGAAGCCGCGCAGCAGGCCCTGCACCTGACCGATGAATTGCTCGGGCAGCGCACCGGCCCCGAAGCACTGAGCCGGGCTCCCCTGGACCTGGTACGCCTGGTGCGCGCCGCCGTGGAGCAGGCAAAAGTGAAAGCGGCGGAAAAGGGTCAGACCCTTTCCCTGTCTGCCGGGCCGGAGGACCTGTGGGTACAGGCCGATCCGGTAGCCCTCAACCGGGTGCTGGTCAACCTCCTGGCCAATGCCATTAAATTCAGCCCGCAGGGAGCGCCTATTGAAGTACTGCTGCAACGGGAAGACAACCGGGCTGCCTGCCGCATCCAGGACCGGGGCGTGGGCATCGCTCCCGGGGATCTGCCGCTCGTATTCGACCGCTTTACGGCAGCGCGGCGGCCGGGAACCGGCGGGGAAAAATCGTTCGGGCTCGGACTGTCTATCTGCCGTGAGCTCCTGACCGCGCACGGGGGCAGCATTGAGCTCGGCAGCCGGGCCGGCGGCGGAACGGAAGTGCTGGTGACCCTGCCTTTAATGGAGAATGTTTAGTTTCTCTTTCAGCACTTTGAGGTACGATTCGGAAACTTTGAACCGGCCGTGCACCGTAACCACTTCTTCTTTGTCCAGCTGCTGGATAAAGGCCACCTGCACCGCCTCGCTGCGGTTGACCTGGACAAAGCCCGCCTGCAGGGACTGGGGCACAAGAAACTGCAGCGTTTTGGGCAGCGTGCTGCGGATGTAGGCCGTGGTGCCGTCGGCAGCATTCAGCAGTCCCGTATAATTCTTTTCCGAACGCAGCGCTACAATATCCTTCCAGAAGAGGCGCCGGTGCTTATCGCCCTGTTTCACAAAAAAAGAAGCTTCCTGAAGGGGTGCCGTGCCCGGCGCCGGGCTGGCCTGCCGGGCAAAATTGTCCAGCGCCGTATGAATGGTGGCGAACAGGGAGGCGGGGTGTACCGGCTTGGTAAGATAGCCCGAAGGTTTGGCCGAGATGGCTGCCTGTACCGTAGCCGGAGACATGCTGGCGGTGATGAAAATAAACGGCTTGTGGTACAGGGCATGGATCAGGTGGCCGAGCTCAATGCCGCTTTCGCGGCCCTGCAGGTGAATGTCGAGCAGCACCACATCGTACATGTATTGCTGAAGGGCGGCCGCGGCATCCGACAGGTTAGCAGCCACCCCGGCCACCTGGAAGCCAAAGGTGTCCAGGCTCTCCTGCAGGCTCCGGGCCCACAGGGGTTCATCCTCGATGATCAGTACTGATATTTCCTGCTGCATGGTGTCGGTTAACGCGCCGGGTCATCTTCCCGGGAAATGGCTGTTCCTTCCCAAAATTCACCCCTTCCGGTCACATAACCCAAAAAAGGGGCCGTCGGTCCTTTAGCTTTGATGATGTGCGGGTTTCCACAAACCGGAAATCCAGGATTGACTTATGAAGACCATCGTTTTATCGGGTTGCCCCCTGGCGCTGCCCTCCCTTCAATACCTTTCTGAAACGGGCCGGCTGACGGCTCTTATCTGCCCGGCGGCCTCCTGCGCCGACGATAAAGCGCCCCTGGAGCAATGGGCGGGCGAAACCGGTGTTCCCTGCTGGTCCATCGGGGAAGGGGAACTGGAAAAAGACCTTACGGAACTTATTTCCGAAACACAGCCCGGACTGGTACTGGTATTCGGGTTCCCCTATTCGCTGCCGGCGGCTTTCCTGGAAACGGCGCGTCCCCGCTGCTGGAATATGCATTTCAGCCTGCAGCCGGAACGCGTAGGGACCGTCACCCTGTATGCGCTGGCGCAGGGCCGGGAAGCAAGGCACCTGCAGGAAGAAAGCATCACCATTACAAGCGACCCCGCTGCGGCCAGCCCGCTGAACCAGCTCAGCCTGCAGGCGGTGAGCCTGTTGAAGACAGGACTGTCGCAGGTGCGGGCGGAATCCTATATCGAGCGCTACTTCAGCAGTTGCGCCTGACACCGGTACTGCCACAGAAAACGCGCATTCATTCAGCCAAACTAACTGCTTATTTTACCGCAAACAGCAAAGCCCTCGGACCTGAGGGCTTTGCTGTATAGGTATTGCCGGCATTCACCCGGCTATAATGGATTAACGGGCACTCGGCATCGCCTTCTGTACTTTCCTGGAAACCTTGAGGTGTGTTTTGATCACCGGGAGAGTGGCTTCGGCCAGGTCTTCCAAGTCGTCGTCCGCGGCATTCCGGTTAACGGTCTTCATCGTTTCCTGCAGCAGCATATGGCCGTTGATGCCGCCTTCCTGCAGGTACAGCATATTCACTTCTTCGGCAGAAGCATTGTTGATCCGTGCTACCAGTGCGGTAGTGGCGGCATCAGGTGCATCGGGCAGGGAAGCGCCCTTGGCAGCGGCAATCTCTTTCAGCTTGGCAGCCACATTCGTCTGCTCTTCCACTTCCGATTGGGCGAGGAGGCGTACCTGCTCATTGGTGGCTTTGCCCAGCACGGCCTGGCTGATGGCCAGCTGGCGCATGCCGCCCATAGCTACCTGCTGCAGCAGGGCGAGGTCGGCTGCGGAAAGCGTTCCGCTGGAAGGACGGATGGCATTTACCATTTGTGTGCCTTTGGCATTGATCTCCTGGAAGGCCGATACGGTCATCCGGCCGAGGCGCATGGAGGATCTTGCTTCGTTTGTGGATTCACTTGTTTGCTGTGCGGCTGCGCCGAAACTGATGAGACAGGCCAGGCCCAGGGTTGCTAGTGTTACTTTCATACGACTCAATTTGTTTAACAGGAGTCGAACAACAACTTTGCCATGAAGCCGGTACGGCACAGCAAGGAGCCTGATCTTCCTTACTTCTTTGCGGAAAAACCGTTTGCGTTGAAGCTTTTCCTTCCCGGCAATGGCTCCGGTTGCACAATCATCACTGCTGGTCTCATTTCAGGACGGCTGCAGCCATGGAGCCCTGACGCTTTGTTGCCATTCCTACCCAGGCAGGGCATGGGTCTGCGGAAGGAGCCCGGCTGTAGGATAAAGGTGCAGCACCCGGGGCACATCCGGCCGGCACCGTACCGGAGCCGTATGGAAAGGCAAAGACGAACCGCAGAGCTGTGCTTAAAATCATCAGCCCTGCCAATGGCGGAAGCAAACCCTGCTGGATAAACCGGATCCGGGAAACCAAAGAGTCAGGACCTGGCCCCTCCTTTATTCATGCTCCCGGATTCAGGCAGATGGCTTCGACCTTTCTTCGGATATACTCCGTTGATACCCCGTATATATTCCGTTCTTATACGAAAATGAACGGAGTATATACGGAGTACAGGCGGAGTAAAGGCGAAGCCATCCCGGATCAGGGTGCCGCTGTATCGGTTGCCGGCTGATGGCACAAAGACCAAAAAATAGCCAATTACAGCCATTGGCCCCGGACCCGGATTCGGGTAGTTTTATCCCGATTTCCTGATTCCGCCTTTTGTACCGTCTTCCGGCTCCGGAAAGAGCCCGCTCTCGCAATTCACTCCCTCTGAATGTTCTTCTTCCCTTGAAACTGCTGCCCGCCAGGGGTGCGGGACCGTCATGCCCGGCTATAGCTCACCGTGAAACCAACGATCGCTGATGATTGAATCTTTGTTTAAGGAACTGGGTGTCAAATTCAATGGCTTTCTCCGCCTCAACGGGTTCAATGCCCTGTTCCGGGCGGCCGTGGGCGACGTCTCCATCCATGACAAAAGCGTGGAGGGAGGGGTGGAGGAGGAGTTGTCGGACAGCATCCTCATTTCGCTGGTTTCCATCGAGGAAGACCCCGTGCTGAAAAACAATTATCCCCTGCAGCAGGTCGGCGCTTCCTTCCTGAAACAGAAGAGCGCCATTTATATCAACATCTATGTGCTGTTTGCGGCCAAGTACAAAACCTATGATGTAGCCCTGGAAGCCATCAGCCATGTGATCAGCTTTTTCCAGTCCAACAAGCGCTTTCCGTTCACCGTGGACGGAACCGAGCAGGAAGCCGTACTGAGCCTGCACAACATCGGCTTTGAAAACCTCAACAACCTCTGGACGGTACTGGGCGGACGGTACCTGCCCTCGGTCATCTATAAAGCCCGGGTACTCCTGTTCCAGGCGGCCCCGCCCGTGGGCGGACCTGCCATCGTGGAGATCCGGGAAAAAGAACCTCTCGTCTGATGCTGCATTTCAAATACATACCGTTGTGCTCGGTAACCGTAAGGCATACGCATTACGCGGACGGCATCAGTCCCGACTTCCGTTTCATTCCGGCAGAGGAAACGACTGCACGGCTCGAAGCATCCGGCCTGCGCCTGCGGAATGCGGCCGGCCGGCTCTACATCTACCAGCAGCAGGACGGCGCGGGGGTTCCGGTTACGCCTTTCGACGAAGCCGTGGACCTGTTCTTTGTCGTTCGGCCGGTGACGGATATCCTGAACATCACCAGGTCTTTTGCCGGCGGCCGGTACTGGTTCTCGAACCTGAAAGAGAACGGCGGCCTGGACCTTATGCTGACCGCGGCCGCGGAGCTGAGCGCCGCCGATGAGCTGCCGGAGCTGACCCCGTTACGGATGGGGCGCTCCCTGGAGCCCGGTGCCTATACCGGTTTGGTGCTGCAGCAACGGGTAGCCGGTGAAGGATGGAAGGCCATCGCCACCTACCCGGTTTCGCCGGAGGCAGACAGCCAGCTGATCACGGTCAATGAACCGGGACTGTACCGGCTGGTGGCTGCACGGGCCGGCGGAGGCACCGAGGAAACACGCAGCCTGATGCACGAACACCTGCTCCGGGAAACGCCCTTCTTCGGGGTGCTGCACCTGCACCTGCGCCCGGAAGACCTGGCCGGGGCCCTTCCCCTGGAATATACCCTTCCGCTGGCCGCCCGCACGGAAGAATGGCAGTACCTGCTTATCGAACGCAGCGGGGGCACTGCGGTGAACGTGAATGAGCTGGAGCTGGAAGTAAGCACGGGAAACACCCGGTACCCGGCTGCGCTGGCCCTTGGCCTGAAAGCGCCGGCCAGTTTCCCGGAGTCGCTGAAAAAACTGGTTCAAGATATCCGCGGCGGACCCGGCGTGCGGGATGTTTTTGTGTTCGAGTCGGACCAGCCGCTGGAAGTGCTGGACGGGCGGCAGCCCCAGGTGGACCTGCAGCTCAACAACACCAAGCTGGCCGAAAGCCTGGCCGTGCCGAACCGCTCCATGAAAGAGCGCAGGATCCTGTTCTTTATTAAAAAATAAACATCAATACAATGGCAGCAATGCTCGACCTCAGAATGCCTGGTGTGTACACGCAGGAAATTCCAACGCTACCGTCCAGCGTGGCGGTGATTCAAAGTGCCGTACCGGTGTTCATCGGCTATACGGAGAAAGCGGTCAAAAAGGGTGAAGAGCTGAAGCTGAAGCCCACCCGCATCAAATCGCCGATCGAATACGAGGAATGGTTCGGAAAGGGCGCACGCAGCGGGGATATAGAAATATCGGTGGATGAAAGCGAAGCCAACCCCCGGCGCCCCGAAGTGCTGGTGACCAAATTAACCGCACCGGCCTATAAAATGTATGAGGCGCTGCAGCTGTATTTCAACAATGGCGGCGGTCCCTGCTGGATCATCTCGGTCGGAACGTTTGCCGAAGGGGGCACACCCGACGCCGATGAACTGAAAAAAGGCATCCCGCCGGCCGTCAAGGTAAAGGACATTACGATCCTGGTTTTTCCCGACGGCACCGGCGCGGATGCGGATGATACCATCAATAAGTATTCAGGGCTGATCACCGATGCGCTGAAGCATTGCGAAAAAATGAAGAACCGCGTAACCCTGATCGATGTGCCCGACCGGTTTGGCATGGATGAGGTGGAAGAAAAGTTCCAGGACAAAATGCCGGTGGACATCGACATCAAGAAGTACGGCATCGCCTATTATCCTTTCCTGGCCAGCACGCTCGCCTATGCCTATGATCCGAAGAAAGTAAAGGTGACGAAGCACCTGAAGGCCGATGGTACCGATGGCGACCTGAAAACAAAGACCCTTGAAGCCATAGGCGCCGGGAAAGCTGCAGAGGGAGAAGCGCCGGCCGAGAAGCCCAATGAGCTGATCGCGCAAAAGATCATCGGCGCCATCAGCAACTACCCGGTGGTGCTGCCGCCCAGCAGTGCCGTGGCGGGAGTGTATGTCCGCACCGATGCCCTGCAGGGCGTGTGGAAAGCCCCGGCCAACGTATCGGTGTTCGGTGTCATCAAGCCCACCCTAGACCTGGATGACGACGATCATGCAACGCTGAACGCCCCTTCCAACGGTAAGGCCATCAACGTGATCCGCGCCTTTCCCGGCCGGGGCCTGCTGGTGTACGGCGCCCGCACCCTGGCGGCCAACAGCCTGGAATGGCGGTACGTGAACGTGCGCCGTACGTTCTGCTTTATC